>CAYLJL010000197.1:0-4093 GCA_964384005.1 uncultured Lachnospiraceae bacterium
CACATTGTTTCAGAATTCATAATAAAGCGATGGAAATATTATGGGAGATTCTGAAAGATAATTAAGGAAGGGAAAGAAAATTAATTAAATGTTTGGGTAAATAAAGGAGAGGAGGCGAATGAAAAAGCGGTGTGAAAAACCGTGGGAGAGGCAGGAGGGAGAGAGTGAGAAAGCGTTTGAGGCTTTTGTGATTTACAGGGATTTAGGACAGGACAGAACAATTTCAGCGGTTGTAAAAAGGTTGGAAAAAAGTAGGAATTTAATTGACCGATGGAAGGATAAATTTAATTGGTTTGAACGTGTGCGCCTATATGATAATGAGATTGAGAAAAGGGCGTTAATTAAGGCTGTCAGGGAAAGAAAAAGTATGAGCGAGCGTCATATTAAAATAGCTATGCAGATGCAGAAAAAAGCTCTTGAGGCGTTACAGTTACTACCTATAGAGGATATGTCTTCTAAAGACATAACAAATATGATGGAAACAGCGGCAAAGCTTGAAAGGCTGAGCAGGGGTGAGGCTACTGAAAAAACAGAGAATATAACGGAAATAGCGGGCGAACTGAAAGTTAATAAAGTAGACCTTAGTATGTTATCGGATAAAGAACTGGAGATGTTAAATGAACTCACTGATAAAGTTATTTCAACATGAGCCTGAAACCGCTTTTAAGTTAAAAAAAGAAATAGCCCGCGAACAAGCGGAGAGAACGCTTCCGGCGTTTATTGAGCAGGCTTGGAAAGTAATAGAACCCGGAACAACGTATGTTGACAACTGGCATATTCATCTTATAGGAGAATATATGCAGGCGGTAAACAAAGGGCAGGTAAAAAGGCTTATTATAAATATTCCGCCGAGACATATGAAATCTATTGAGGCGACGGTGTGTTATCCGGCGTGGACGTGGACGCGAAATCCCCAAAAGCGGTTTATAAAGGTAAGCTACAGCGACAGTTTAAGCCGCAAACACAATATACTTGCCCGTGATATTATAAATAGTCCGTGGTATCAGGAAAATTGGGGAGATAATTTTCGGCTTAAAGAAGACGTAAACAGACAAAATGAATTTAAAAACAATCATCAGGGTTTTATGTTCAGCACTTCTGTTGGCGGGGCGTTGACGGGCGAGGGTGGCGACGTGATTATAATAGACGACCCGCAGAATCCTTTAATGGCAAACAGCGAGGCGGAACGTGAAGCCGGTATAAATTTTTTTAAAAACACACTGCAAACGAGATTAAACGACCCTAAAAAAGGCGTAATTATTATAATTATGCAGAGACTTCACGAGAACGATTTAACAGGATATATTTTAAGTGAAAATCTTGGTTATGAGCATTTATGTTTGCCGGCAATCGCGCCTCAAAAAACAATTATTACATTTCCGATAAGCGGAAAGGAAGTAATCAGAAACGAGGGCGATATACTTAACGAGGGTAGATTTGACAAAACTGTTCTTGATGATTTGAGACGTTCTATGGGGAGTATTCAATTCGCGGGACAATTTCAGCAAACGCCCGCTCCGGCTGAAGGGATTATATTTAAACGTGAATGGCTTACCCGATTTTATACGGCGGCGCCGGGAACGGTTGATATACAAAGCTGGGATATGGCGTTTACCAAAAGCGAGGGGAGCGCTAAAGTGGCGGGTATTGTTATGGGCAAGTCGGGAGCTGATATCTATATCAAAGACCTTGTGAACGATAAAATGGATTTTACGGAAAGCGTCGCGGCGGTCAGAACCTTATCAGGAAAATGGAAAAGCGCGAGAGCAAAGGTAGTTGAAAATAAGGCGAACGGGCCTGCCATAGTCAATATGCTTAAAAAGGAAATTTCAGGTATGGTGGAATTTAATCCGAAAGGCTCGAAAACAGAAAGAGCTATGAGTATAACGCCCTATTTTGAGGCGGGAAACATTCATTTTCCCGACCCTAAAACCCACCCGTGGGTAGAGGATTTAATCCGGGACCTTCTTATGTTCCCGAAAGGAACATATAAAGATACAGTTGACGCGCTGGTGCAGGGGATTTTATATTTAACGGACAAACCCCGTTCAAGACTTGGAGAGAGTGAAGACCTGATAAAAGAAAGCTATTGGCGGGGGTAGGAGGTGAATTGCCGTATGGCGAAAGGAAATGAGTTTAATGAAATCGGCAGGCTTGGACAGTTCAGATGGTCGGGCAGAGACGGGGGAAGCGTATTTTACGAGGAATTTCTCAAAGAACTGAGAGGCCGGAAAGGCGTGGAAGTTTTTAAGGAAATGTCTGAAAATGACGATATTGTGGGAGCGATATTGTTTGCTGTTGAAATGCTGATGCGGCAGGTTAAGTGGAGTGTAAAGGAAGCGGGAAACAGTGATATTGATACCAAAGCGGCTGAATTTGTCTATTCCTGTATGTATGATATGGACGAAACCTGGTCGGATTTTATATCCGAGGTTTTGTCCTTTTTAACTTTTGGGTGGAGTTATCACGAGATAGTTTACAAAAGAAGAATGGGTATGACAAAAAATCCAAAAACAAAGAGCAAATATTCAGACGGGCTTATAGGGTGGAGAAAACTTCCCATACGCTCGCAGGACACGTTATGGGAGTGGAAGTATGACGACAAGGACAATTTACTTGGGCTTATACAATGCGCCCCGCCGTCATATACACGGGTATTTATACCCATAGAAAAATCTTTGCATTTTAAAACCAAAAGCAGAAAAGGCAATCCGGAGGGACGAAGCGTTTTGAGAAACGCTTATCGTTCATGGTATTTTAAGCGGCGTATACAGGAAATAGAGGGTATAGGAATAGAACGGGACCTTGCGGGACTTCCTGTATTGAAAGCGCCGGAGGGAACGGATATCTGGGAAGAAGAATTCAGAGAAGAATTGTTAAGAGCCGAGAGAATTGTGAAAAGTGTGCGCCGCGACGAGCGGGAGGGAATAGTCCTTGGGAGCGGCTGGGAATTTCAGTTACTTTCTACGGGAGGGCGAAGACAATTTGACACCAACGCTGTTATAGAAAGATATGACAATCGAATAGCGATGACAGTTCTTGCCGATTTTGTACTTTTAGGACACGAAAATGTCGGAAGTTTCGCTTTATCGAGTGATAAAACCGAGTTGTTCGGGGTGGCGCTCGGGACGTTTCTTGATTTGATATGCGAGGTTTTTAATAATCAGGCTATACCTCGTCTTATTGATATAAACGGGGAAGCGTTCAAGGGAATAACAGGTTATCCCGAATTAATTCACGGGGATATTGAGACACAAGACCTTGATAAACTTGGAGCGTTTGTTAAAGATATGGTGGGAATAGGAGCGATTACACCTGACGAGTCAATGGAGGATTATCTGCGAATGGCGGCGGATTTGCCGGAGCGGGACTTTGAGATGTCGTATATGAGCGGAAAGGCAACAAGGATTGGAGACGGCGAACAGCAAGAGGAGAATTTATAAATGGGATTTGTATTTACAAAAGCCAGAAGCCATAAAGCTGTTTATTTACCGGTTGCGGTAATCGGAAAATCAGCGGATGAAAAGACAAAACTGCTGAATAAGCTAAGGTCGTTTTTGAACAGGGAAGAACCTAAAACCGTTAAATGGCTTTTATCTTTTTGGGGAGAACAACAGGAGGCTATAACCTATAAGGAGTTAAGAGAAGCGTATCTGAACGGATATATAACAGGGGGACAGATTCAGAAATGGCAGGAGGATTATTCAAGGCTTATAACAGAAAAGCTTTTGCCGCAATGGGAAATTGCTATGGAAGAAGCGGCGGCGGAAATCAGACAGCAATCTGATTTTTCCTATAATTCAGGCATGGAGACGGCAAGGGAATACATAAAAAGTCACGGGGCGGAGCTGGTTACACAGCTTACGGAGGAACAAAGGAACGCTTTAAACGCTGTAATCAGGCAGGGGGCATATTATGACGCTGTGACGGCGGACGAGCTTTCAAGAATAATGCGCCCTTGTATAGGGCTTACGGCACCGCAGAGCAAAGCTAATCTTAATTATTATAACGGAGTAAAAGCGGCGCTTCTTAAAAGCGGGCTAAAGGAATCAGACGCTTTAAAAAAAGCGGCGGAAAAGGCGGCGAAATACGC
>CAYLJL010000198.1:0-2281 GCA_964384005.1 uncultured Lachnospiraceae bacterium
TTCATTGATGGGTTTCAAGTATTTAATTCTTTGGTTATTCAGTTTTCAATGTTCGGGTCATATCTTTCATACGACTAAATAAATATATCACAAAATCAGAAGTTTGTCAATAACTTTATTTTCAAAAATTCAAAAAAACTCATAAATTTTATGAAGAAAACGCAAAAGTAAAACTTTTTTTGGCAAAAATACAGTGAAACGACAAAATAATCTGTCGTTCACTATATTTTTATAACTTTCTTATGTTATTTCCCCAAACCTGAAAATCTTTCCTTTAACAATGGTAACGATAGGTTTTCCTTTAATTTTTCTGTTATCATACGGCGAATATTTAGCTCTTGAGAAAAAATTTTTTCCATGGACTTCAAACTCGTTTTTTGTATCAATTACAATAATATCGGCGTCATTGCCCTTTTTAATACAGCCCTTTTTATCAAGACCAAGAATTTTAGCCGGATTAGACGATAATTTTTCACTGAACTGATTAATTGACAAAATCCCCGTTTCAACAAGCGCCGTATAACTGACAGGAAAAGAAATCTCAAGACTTGAAATACCAAAAGCGGCGTTATCAAATTCCATAAGCTTTCTTTCAATGGAAACAGGGGTATGGCCCGTCGCTATAGCGTCGATAGTTCCGTCTGAAAGCCCCTCTTTAATGGCCTCTATGTCCTCATCCGTACGTAGAGGAGGACTCACCTTAGCGAAAGTATTATAGCCTTCAAGGACATTTTCCGACAAAGTAAAATAGTGAGGACAAGTGCTTGCTGTTACGTTAATACCTGATTCTTTTCCCTGTCTTATAAGTTCGACCGCGCCTTTTGTCGTAACATGAGTAATATGCAGCTTAGCCTTTGTGCTTTTCGCGAGAAGTAAATTTCTTGAAACGATAATATCCTCCGCCACATTAGGAATACCGATAAGACCCATTTTAGTGGACATAATACCGTCATTCATAACTCCGTTTTTTGACAAATTCCTGTCCTCGCAGAAAGTAACCACAGGAACGTCAAGCATTTTTGAGTAAAGGAAAATATTTCTCATAAGCTCCGTATCCAGAATAGAGTAAGCGCCGTCCGAAAGCCCCACCGCTCCGGCCTTGACCATCTCCCCTATCTCCGCGACTTCTGTGCCCTCACAATTTTTAGTCATGCTCGCGTAAGGGAAAATATTAACATCAGCCTGCTCAATCGTTTTTTTATAGACATACTCGACAACAGTCTTGTTGTCAATAACAGGCTGAGAGTTCGGAGAAGAAATAATCGAAGTAAAACCGCCTGACATAGCGCCTTTGGAAATAGTAATAATATTATTTTTGTTTTCATAGCCCGACTCGCATATTTTGCTGTACATATCAATACCGCCGGGCATAACAAGAAAGCCTTCGGCGTCAATAATCTCGGCGTTTTCGGAATTAATATCATAAGCGATGTCGGCAATAACTCCGTCTTCTATGTATATATCAAATTTCTCGGAAACATCAAAGTTTTCGGAAACAATGTTAGCGTTTTTAATCAATATTGTCTTTTTCATAAAACAGCACCCGCCTTATTTGATAAAATATAAAGAAGCGCCATTCTCACGGCTACGCCGTTTGTAATCTGGTCATCAAGCAGACACCGTTTATCGTCTAAAAGCTGAGATGATATTTCAATTCCCCTGTTTACAGGCCCCGGATGCATAACAATAACGTCTTTTTTAGCGTTTTGAAGAGAATACTCGTCTATTTTGAAAAAATTCTGATATTCATTAAGGGATATAAATCTGCTTGAGGAAGATTTAGCGGTATCAAGACGCATAGTCATAACGACGTCGGCGTCCTTAACGGCCTCTTTTCTGTCATAATAAACCTTAACGCCGAGTTCCTCAATTCCCGATGGAATCATAGTGGGCGGTCCGGCGACACAAACCTCCGCGCCAAGTTTAAGAAGTCCCCATATATTGCTTCTTGTAACTCTGCTGTGAGCCACGTCGCCGATAATAGCAACCCTCAGACCTTTAAAACTGCCTTTTTGTTTTTTTATAGTCATAAGGTCAAGAAGTGATTGGCTGGGGTCCTCATTAATACCGTCGCCGGCGTTGATAACCGAAGCGTGAACATTTTCCGCCAGAAATTTCGTACTCCCCGACATAGGGTGCCGGCATATAATAAAATCACCGCCCATTTGCTCAATAGTTTTTCCCATATCATTAATAGTCTCATATTGGTCTGAAATTTTAGAAACGGTTATATCAACAATATTTGCGCTTAAATACTGTGCGGCGAGTTCATAAGACAATT
>CAYLJL010000198.1:2291-4038 GCA_964384005.1 uncultured Lachnospiraceae bacterium
TTTTTTCGTAAAATAGGATAATAACTGACTTGCCCTGTAAATATGGGGCTTTTTTGTTTTTCTGATTAAGAATATATTTCATTGTTTCCGCCGTTTCCAGAATATATAAAATTTCATCAGCGTTCAAATCGAAAAGGCTGATAAAATCTTTTCTTGAATATGCCATAAAATCACCAACTTCCAAATTTCATAGTATACTGTGCATAACGCAAAAACAAACAAATCCGGAGATTGAGAATTCTCCTTCTGTTTTTTTAGTTCATTTACTATAATCATTTCAGTTTTTCAATAAGTTCCGAAAAATAATCAGGCAAAGGACTTTCAAACTCCATATACATATCAGAGGATGGGTGAATAAACCCGAGAACTCTTGCGTGAAGGGCCTGTCCCCGCAAATTAAACAGCTGTTTTTTCGGGCCGTATACAGAATCTCCTAAAAGCGGGTGACCGATATAGGCCATATGAACTCTTATCTGATGTGTTCTTCCCGTTTCAAGTTTAAGTTCAATAAGATTAAATTTACCCATTCTTTTTAAAACTTTATAATGAGTAACGGCTCTTTTTGAATTTTTATCCGTAACCGCCATTTTTTTTCTGTCCGCGGGATTTCTTCCGATAGGTTTATCGACAATACCGTAATCTTCTTTAAAATTATTATACACAACAGCGTTGTATATTCTCGTCATAGAATGTTTGGAAAGCTGAAGCGCAAGAGATTTATGAGCGTTATCTGTTTTCGCTATGACCAGAACCCCCGAGGTATCCCTGTCTATTCTGTGGACAATTCCCGGACGCAGTTTTCCGTTAATTCCCGAAAGACTGCTGCCGCAATGAAATAACAAAGCGTTTACCAGAGTATCGTTTAAATGTCCCGCCGCGGGATGAACAACCATATTCTGCGGTTTATTCACGACAATAATTTCGCTGTCCTCATAAATAATATCCAAAGGTATATCGTAAGGCAGTATATCCGCTTCTTCCGGTTCGGGTATATTAACGTCGATAATATCTTTTTCCCTGAGTTTATAATTTTTATTTACAGTTTTTCCGTTTACAAGAATATTTCCGTCTGAAATAAGCTTTTGAATTCTATTTCTTGAAATTTCCTCAAGTTCATCGTTAAGAAAAATATCGAGTCTTAAATCCTTATCCTCTTTTTCAGCGGCAAATGCAAAGTATTCCATAAAAATAAAACCCCATAAAACGACACAGCGCCCTTTGTAAATTCACTCACATTACAGCGAACCAATAAAAAAATGAACAAGTAATTTTTAATGAAATCGGATATATAAAGGAACTGTTTTATTGGTTTGCGCTGAAGATTTTACTAATTGCTGTAATCCATACCCGGCAAAAAGACAAAATAATAATATTTGCCTTTCCGCCGCAATTTTTCAGAATTCTTCAAAAAGTA
Organism: uncultured Lachnospiraceae bacterium; assembly: GCA_964384005.1. GTDB lineage: Bacteria > Bacillota > Clostridia > Lachnospirales > CAG-274 > MGBC114079. The sequence goes on from CAYLJL010000198.1 coordinate 3,706, forward strand.
AACGTATCATACGGGAATTGAACCCGTGACCTTTCGGTTCGGAGCCGAACGCTCTATCCACTGAGCTAATGATACAGAACAAAAAAAACTATAGTAAAGGAAATAAAACCGTTTATTTAAGGCCGGCCGTATTGCCGCGAGATAATCACAATTTGCGGGAAACGGCTGATTTTAAGCATCATAACCCTTATTATTTTACAATTAAAACTAAAATCTGTCAACCAAATTTATCATGTAACCACGCAAATCAATTTTTGAAACAGCGAAACGGAGTTTCACATAAAAGTTTAGGTCAAGCCTTTTCAAAGGCTTGCGGGTTTGGGCAGAGCCCAA
>CAYLJL010000199.1:0-3997 GCA_964384005.1 uncultured Lachnospiraceae bacterium
GAATCGTAAAATAAAAAAATAATTTACACCTTTTTTTATCTCTGAGGTCTTTCACTGATAATTTTAGTCAAGTCCTCATAACCAATATTTTGTGGAATTTTATAATTGCCCGTTCTTATATTTTTGGTTTTATTGTTATCAATCAAAAATTTTTCATATTCAGCGGCATCGTCAATAATACCTTTCTCCTCAAACATATTACTTACTCTTCTTGCGTTAGTACCTGCGTTTATAGTTATATCAACAAAAGACTCATCAGTCTGTTCAATAGGAGAATTCTCCTCGTTAGATACAGAAGCTTCCGCGGAATTTTCAAGTAAATCCTCGCTAAAAACATCTTTTGCCTTTGTATCATTTTCAGCCATATTATTTTCGGTTGTTTTTTTATTTTGTGTAATATTGGCAGATACATTTCTTCTTTCGCTTTCGGCGTCATTTCCCGTAATATTATCAGCGGCAGAAAATTCCTCAGAATTATTATAGATTTCCGTCTCAGATGTTTCAGCCTCATAAACAGCGGGAGCATAAGTAATAATTTCACTCGAAATCTCGGAACTCTCCTCTGAAGAATGCTCCATACCGAGTTCTATGGGATTTTCCTCAATTTCCGAATCTGTAATATCATCATTTCCAATACCGGAAATTTTATATACCGACCAAATAATAATTACAGAAACAATAATACCTATCCCAAGGCCTAAAACAAAACTTCTTTTATCCAAAAAAATCACCTTGCCTTTCCAAGTTCCAAAATAAGCTTAATTTCGCCTTGCCCCATATTAAGAGCCTTTGAAATTTCAGAGATAGAAAGACCCTGTGCCTGCATATTTTTAATTTTTTCAAGATTAGGATTTTTAAATGAATTTGAAAAAGGCTGATTTTTATCAAAGCCGCCGCTTTTTTGAGATTCAGTATTAAAATCAAATTTTTCTCTTTTTTCTTTCATATCGTCAATCATTTGATATAAAAATAAAAGTTCCTGATATTTTTCCTCAAACTCGTCAAAAACGCTTGCGGATATTTTATTGAGCTGCTCAATAGCGCTGTCGGCGTCATCAATAGCCTGTTTAACGAGCTGAACTGACGCGTTGACCTCAAAATAATCGTTATTATTGTCTCCGTCACTTTTTTTGCCGCTCACACACGCAAAAACAATTAATATTACCCCAATAATTACTAACAGTATTAATATAACATCAAATAACATTTTTATCTCCTTAAAAACTATATACTGACGTCAAAAAGGCTTGTGCTCTTATTTTTTTTAACATTTTTTTCCTCGTCCTTTTTTCCCTTGCCTTTTTTTCCATTATAGCTTCCCTTATTTCTGCTTTGACCGTCCTTAATAGCGTTTTCCTCTGCTTTGCTCACTTCTGTCGCCTGCTGTGCCGTCTGTTCAATCTGATGTTGAAACTCCGCGTTAAAAGCCTGTTGTTGAGCGTCATATCTTTGATTTTGAGTACTTGAATGGTTTATCTCTGTAGACCTGTTCATCATAAGCTGTAAATCAATAGGTTGGATAGCCATAAAATCACCTTCTTTAAAAATAAAACCTAAAAACAATTTTTTTAAATAACTTCCTGCAATATAGACAATGATTAAATATCTCCCGCTTAGCGCCTGAATAAAATCGTTGTAAGGGGCATACAAGCTCCTGATGGAAACTTATATCAAACTAAGGCCCCGACAGAAACCTTTCCCTTGTTATTAATCAGAGAACAGTGCTGCAAGTCGTCTCTTACATACATAACAGCATCGTTTATCGTTACTTTAACGCCCGAATAAATAACATTGCTTGCGGAAACACGGCCATTCTTCTGTTTAAGTCTGGGCATAATAGTTTCAATTTTCTGCTGGCTTTCATTAATTTTTGATTTAAGGACAATTTTATTTCTGATAGCGTCCATAAGCTTTTTTTTCTTATCATCTGTAAGCTTGACAAGCTCAACTCTTTGAATAATATTAATAACTTTTTCAGTTTCCTTGTATTCTTCGTTGTATTTCTCAATATTCTGAACGGCCTGCTTGTATTCCTCAAGCTGAACAGGGTCAACACCAACCTCAAGTTCTGTAACGGTCGCCATATTTGAGCCGATTACCTTCGCCTCAATTTTACTGCCGACGACAGCCTTTCCTCCGACAAAAAGACCACGCTTGCCGATAAGGCTCAGGATACCCCCGCATCGAACCTTACTATGCATAATAGAGTTTGCGGTTATATTACCGCCGGCGGACACATTACTGCTTTCAATAAAATTGGCGTTGATATCTCCGCCCGCCTCAATAACAGCTTTTCCTCCGCCCTGAACGCCTTTCATAAGCAAGATATTTCCTTTTGCCTTAATAACAGCGCCTTCAACAGCGCCTTCTATCTCGACGTCAGCGCCGGCGTTCACCGAAAACCCGGATAAAACAGTACCTTTAACAACAATAGTACCCAAAAACTCCACATTTCCCGTAGAGTTATCAACATCTCCCATAATTTCAAGTATAGGAAATACACTGACTCTGCCGTCCATATAGAAAATTCTTCCGCTTATTTCTGAAATAAGAGTAACTCCATCCTCAAGAACCTTTGTATTTTTACCTTTAGGGAGAACAGGAGCCTTTTTGGGGCGTTCCGCCGGAATACTTTTAGCAAAAACATTCATACCATCGCTGCCGGGAACAGCGGGGTGAGAAATAGCAAGAGTCTGATTAGCGACAGCGGTTTCATAAAGATTCATATTTTTATAATCAACCGAACCATCATCAAGCACTTTAGGTTTTAAGGATTTCTTATCTGTAGTAAAAAAATATTCAATATATCCGTCGATACCTTTTTTAGGTTCGTCGCCCTTAGCGACCTTAAACCACACGCCATATTCCTTGTTTTTAATAAGCTCATCAATCAAATTTTCATCTATTCCATATCTTATACCATTGCCGTTCAGACTTCTCACTATATCCGCTTTAGTAAGAAGACTGCCGTTATTAATCGGTTCTATAAAGATTATAGAAACGCTCATTTTATCGGCTGCAATATCCAAATCAATACTCTCATTTTTTGAAATGTTCTCATCCATGAAAATCAACTCCCAACTTAATTCAAAAATAAAATAGATTTATATTTACCAAGCTTATTTTGAAGTTTAATGATAGCCTTTGAGTGAATCTGAGAAACCCTCGACTCGGAAACACTCATAACCCTGCTTATTTCTTTAAGTGTAAGTTCTTCAAAATAATAAAGCGTAACAACTTTTTTTTCTTTTTCGGTAAGTTTTTCTATAGCATCAATAAGTATTTCCTTAACTTCTTTTTTTTCATAACTTAAATCCGGAGTATCGGATTTAGTCGGAATAACGTCCGCGACTGTAACATCCTTATTAGTATCAATATAATCATCCAGAGAAATCAACGATAATGCTGACGATTTCTGTATCAGGTCTTTAACCTCGTCAACAGAAATTTCCATACGTTCCGCGATTTCTTCATAAGTCGGCTCTCTTCCAAGTTCTGATTCAAGATGAGAATAATATTTGTCAAGCTGTTTACTTTTTTGTCTCAGCGTTCTTGGAATCCAATCAAGCCTTCTGATGTTGTCAATAATTTCGCCCCTGATTCTCAAGGAGGCGTAGGTTTCAAATTTAACCCCCTTGCCAATGTCGAATTTATCAATAGCGTCAATAAGACCAAATATTCCATAGCTGATAAGGTCATCAAAATCGACATACTGCCCGATATGAATACTTATCCTTCCCGCGACAAGTTTAACAAGAGGAGCATACTCTAATATAAGCTTTTCTTTAATTGCAGGCTCTTTTGTGCTTCTATAAGCTTGCCATAAACTCTGTATATTGTCAGTCATCAACTATCCTCCTGCCTGTAAATAAAATTATCAAAAACTATCTGTAAACTTGACTTGCAAATTTACGGCGAACTCATTCTGTCAGTTAAATCAACTGTTCCTCAGCGTCCTCAGAAATTTCAACGCCATCTTCTTCTGTTATCTCATCTT
>CAYLJL010000200.1:0-3996 GCA_964384005.1 uncultured Lachnospiraceae bacterium
AAACTTTTGTGCGAAACTGACGTTTCGCTGTTATTTTTCATCGAACTCACGTTATGTTTAGTCATTAAACACTGGCAGCTGACTATGCTCTCCTTCCGGCGTCTCTGTATAAAAAAAGGAGATACCTAACACCATTTCAGTATCTCCTAAATTTTCTTAAATAAACTTTTTATCAACGTGTATAACAGGATAAAATTTACTGTTCATTTCTTTAATTTTACCTTTTATAATTTCCGTAATCTCATCATCAGTATATTTAAAACCGAAAGGCACTTCAATGTCAAAAATGACATTTATTCTGAGCGGTCCCTTTGTTATTCTGAAATCGTGCATACCGATTGATTTGTCAACCGATTCAATAACCTTCTCAACCTTTTCTTTAAGCTTATTTACAAATTTATCGTTTGTAGCGATAGGGTCCATATGAATACTTATTTCACAGTTAAATTTTTTTCTTACATCATCTTCCGCGCTGTCTATTATATCGTGAGCCTCAAGTACATTCATATCGCAGGGAATTTCAGCGTGAAGGGAAACAATAATCTTTCCCGGTCCATAGTCATGAACAATCATATCATGAATACCGACTATTTTCTTATTTGAGAGAATACACTCTTTAATTTCATTTACAAATTCCGGGTCAGGCGGACGACCTAAAAGAGGCTGTAAGGTATCTTTAGCGGTTTCATAGCCGGAATAAAGAACGAATAAAGCTACCAGAACCCCTGCATATCCATCAATATTTATATCAAAAAAATATCCGATTAAAAGACTTGCAAGAACAACCGTTGTGGCGATACTGTCATTTAAACTGTCAACAGCCGTTGCGCTCATAGCGGAAGAATTAATTTTTTTGCCTAAGCTTTTATTAAAAAGAGCGAGCCATAATTTAGCGGCAATAGACACAATAAGAATAAAAAAAGAAACTAAAGTAAAATTTATTTCCTCAGGCTCTATAATTTTGTATATAGAAGACTCTAAAAGCTCAAATCCCATTATGACTATAACAAAAGCAATTATAAGAGCCGCTATATATTCAAATCTTCCGTGTCCGTAAGGGTGGTCGTTGTCCGCGGGTTTTCCCGCCATTTTAAAACCAATTAACGTAACTATGGAAGAACCGGCGTCAGATAAATTATTAAAAGCGTCGGCGGTAACTGATACAGACGATGTGATAAACCCCGCGAAAAACTTTATCAAAAAAAGTATAACGTTAATAAAAATACCAATACATCCGCTTAAAGTTCCGTATTTCTGCCTGACCTTTAAATTTGATACATCGGTGTTGTTTTTAATAAAAACGTTCAAAAGCAGTTTAGTCATATACGCACCTCTGAAAAAAATATTTTCGCTTCCGGATACACCTATAGCGAAACAATAAAAGAATGAACAGAGAACCAATCCTGACATAGATATATAGTAAACGCATTGAATAAATGCGTTTACTATATATACCCAATGCGCACGATTGCGATAGGAATGCCGCTTGCAGCGGGCCCGCGGCCGACGCTGTAGCGCTGTAGGAAACGAATAAATTCATTTCCTATAATAGACCTGTTTAATAAAATATCTTTTCTGTCATAAGTTTTCCGGAATTACTGTAAAAATCTGATATATCAGATAATTCTCTTATTATTTCAAGCTAAAAATTCCGCTAATCGCTATAACCGGCGTTTCCGAAAAACTCGTCAATCCCGTCAGCAATGCCTTTTGCAATTTTTTGTTGATAATCCTCGCTTGCCATCAGTAAATCCTCATCTTTATTTGTCATATATCCCATTTCAACTATTGTAACGGGAACATTTGCCCAATTTATTCCGCTCATTGTGTCCGTTTCCCAGACACGTTCTTTTTTCGCGCCTGTGGCGGCTGTCATATTATTTAAAATACAGTCGGAAAGTTTTCGGCTTTTGCTGTAGAGATTTCCGTTATATATATTATTCGGAGTCTGGCAGATTGTCATACTTCCATTAGCAGAAGTGTTTTCAGAGCCGTTGGCGTGGATTCTTACAAAAGCGTCGGCATTTATATCATTAGCTACCGCCGCCCTCTCCGCGTTGCTTATGTCTACATCGTTAGTAGTTCTTACCATAACAACATTATAACCCCTGTTTATAAGTTCTTGCTGAAGTTTAAGAGAAACCTGCAAATTAAGTTCATATTCATTAAGTCCGCTGTACTTTCCGCTTGTTCCGCTTGAAACCTTCGCTTTAGTTTCTTTAGCGCCGGGACCTATAGGTTCTTGCTCACTATTGCCTTTTGCCTGATGTCCCGCGTCAATCACAACAGTTAAACCTTTTTTATTTTCGTCTTGTGCTGTCATCACTTCGGCCGTTGTTTCTTCCCCGATATTTAAAGACGTTTCTGACACTTCATTTTCAATATATTCTGTAGTGATATAATCGCTTTGCTCCGTTAAAACCTCTGACGTTTCCTCAATCAGGCTTTCTTTGGTTAAATTATCAATATCCTCCGGCATACTGTTCACATCAGAAACGTTTTCACAGCCTGCTGTTAAAAATAAAGAAACTAAAACTATTATTACAGCCCTTATCAATTATTATATCCCCTTTCCGTTTCATATTTACGTATAAAATCCTTATTCTGCTTTTCATAGTCGTTAAACATATCTTCATTAAAATCATCAGGTTCAATCATACCGGTATACCATGAACAAGAATCAAAATATGCCTGAAGCTGTTCGTCCAGAAACTTTCTGCCTCTGCGGGCATATATTTCATTTCTGGCAAGTTTAAGCTGCCACGGAGTTAAATCCGCGAGGTCCTCCTCGGTTAAATACCTGCTTCCGCTATAAGGAATAATATAATCGCTGTTATTACTATCAGCATTTCCGGAATCTGTTTCAATTTCCAAAGAATATATAGACGCGTCTGTTGAAATATCCGGCATAGTTAATGTTGTTTCTTCCGTATCTTCTTCAATAAAGGCTTCATCGTCGTTCATATCGCCTTTATCATTTTGATTAAGTCTGTCCCGTCTGCTTATTTTTCTTTCTCCTGATATTTCTGAGCTTGTTTTCACTTCATCTTTAGTGAAAATCTCAAATGGGTCAAACACATATAATAAAGCAGCCGCCGCGGCTATTATAACTAAGGCTGTAACAATTATAGCTATAATAATATTTTTATTGTTCCCTCCTGGATTTTGCCGGGGATAAGAATTAATGTATCTCTGATTATTATAATTATTTTGCCCCGCTGTATTATAAGTCTTAAAAGATTCTGACGTTAAAGAGGTTCCGCATTTTTTACAAAATTTATTATTATTGTTGTTCTCGCTCCCGCATTTAGGACAAAACATATTATTCCTCCTGCCTGTTTATATAAAAAATTCAATTAAATATACATATCCGAAATACATAACTATAAAAATAAATGTAGCGAAATTAATATAAAATGAAAAAATAACTCTGTCAAAATTATTATCTTTATAAATGTCGATTATACTCAGAACAAGACTAAACAGGGAAAATACGGGCAAAGTAAAAATAAACCTGTCATACAGCTCCTCATAAACATCAAAGCCTATAAAATATATAAACAGTAAAAGCGTCAATAAACCGAAAATTAAAGACACAATTCCCAATACTGAGAAATCTTTTTTATTTTTTATAATATTAACGTTATAATCAGACCTTTGATTTGCAAAAACATCTTGATTCTGATAATTTTCACAATCGCTGTAATTTACACGATTATCATAATTATCGTCATTTTTATAATTTCCGTCGTTTTCTGACAACCCGATTTTGTAATTTTTCAGCGAAACTCCGCAAAAACTGCAAAAATTAACATTATCTTTATGTAATTTTCCGCATTTATAGCAATACATTTTTTCACCTTCTTATAGCAATCCGCAGAATTTTCAGGGCAAAACAACAAAATAATTTTGGAATATATCAGTTTTTTATGCTTTGTCGATTGAATTATTTTATTGTTTTGCGCATAAGTCTTTTTCTGAAGACTTCATAAACCG
>CAYLJL010000201.1:0-3981 GCA_964384005.1 uncultured Lachnospiraceae bacterium
GCGGTAAACTTTATATAATTTGCTTTCAATACCTTATTTGATATTTTATAAAAATCAATTTTCTTTATTTCGGTATCTACGGTCCAGTTTATAATACCCATATTTACAAAATACTCAATAAGCCGTTTATAATAACCGCTTTTTAACATCATGTATCGTGAAAGGCGGATAATTTCAGAACCATAACATTCCGGATGTTGAACCATGTTGATAATTTGTTTCCTTGTATAACCGCATATGCGGTTATAACGGATTGAGTGATTATATGAAAGTTCACTTAATGTCAATCTTTTTAGCGCCGCGAAATTAAAGGTATTTGATTTGTGGTTTAAAAAATTTTCAACATTTTGCACATCTGCATTATATTGTTTTTGTATATCTAAAGCGGACATATTTTTCGTTCTGTTTTCATTTGATTCTATTTTTATCACCGTCCTTTATTATACTTCTTTTAAAACCTTACAGAAATTTCGGAAAGGTTAGAAAAAATATTTTATTCAATGTTTTTTAACGTTTTCGGCGTTTAAAAAACAAAACGCCTTTCGCTAAACCATTGAACAAAATGTTTTTTCTTTCTTATGAAATTGCCGTAATAACGTGGTTTGGAAAGAAGTCTATTAACGAGAGTATAATTTCGGCTTACGGGCGAGAGAAGTAAGATTATTTACGTTTATTTGTTCATCAGGTTTTTGTTTTACTTCAATTTCGTGAGCGACATAATAGTTATATCCAAGAGAAGAATAACGGTCTTTTCTTTCGCCGGACTGTTCCTCGATTTTTATATTAGAGCCTTTAATCTTACTGCTTAATTTGATAAGCTCATAAATTATCAATGTGGTTTGTACGTAGGGCATCCTTTTTTCAGTCTGCTCACTTGCGGATAATTTAGAAAATCCTTTTATTTCATTTCTTAAAACTTCTTCGGCCTCAAATTCTGAAATCAATAAGTTTATTTTTCCGTTTTTAAATCCGGCTCTTAACATTGTACACATTTTATTGTTAAATTCCTGTGTCGCTTTGATACACCATATTACTTTTGCGGCGTTTCTAACCTTACATCTTTCTTCCATATCTTTATCATTACAGCATGAAAGAGCAGGATAAAAGTCTCCTGTATCGGGGTCAGACTGGTTTTTTATAATAAAATCGTAAACTCCCAGACCGTTGCCTCGCACATCAAGTACAATATCTGTACATTTCATAGAATAATATAACCGCATTATTATCAAGCCTAATTCATCTGTTGTAAGCCCCTCGTGGTTTTCCGCGTAAACAATATTTGATATATAATTGTTGTTAGAATTTGGAATACAGCTGTTTACAATAATAGAACTGGCGTCATTATTTTTGTTCTTTTTTGAAGCCATAAGAGCGACGTCGACAGAAAGTATTCGCCTTTCGTTTATTGCCAAATCAGGAACTTTGTCTTTTGATGAGGAGGGAGGATATATCGCTTTATGAAGTTTTCTTCGTTTTGACACATCATCAAAAGAGAAAAACGCGTCTCCCGTATCTCCATACCATACAGCGCCCATTTCCATCTGAAATTTTACATCGTCAAAATCCATTTCGGACATTTCATCCTCAACTTGTTCTTTTGACAGTAAATTTTCTTTTATCGCAATTTGATATGGCAGTCCGCATATAAAATATTTCTTTGTAGAGTCTAAAAGATTTACAACATAAGCCTTTGCCTTTGAAAAACTCCAATGACTTTTATACCAGCAGGAGGACATATATATTTCTTTGTTTCGTTCCGCCAAATGAGAGTATTCGCTTTTGTTTAAATACGCGGGCGTTCTCGGAGCGGTCAGAAACTTTCTTAAAACTGTGTTAATTACGTCAAGGTCGACTATTCGGAATTCGTCTACAATAAGTATATTGGCTCTTGCGCCTCGTCCGTTATCGGAAGCGGTGACAACCCTAATCCATGAACCGTTTTTGAACTCAATCAAACCTTTATTTTGGGTAACAGTTTTATACGAAATTTCATTGTTTAATAAATCAGAGCCCCATTCGTAATTTTTACAAAAATCGTCGGTGATTTTAAGAAGAACTTCGTTTGCCTGAGTTCTTGTGGCGCTTGCCACGCATATTTTTGTCTTGGGAAAGAGAATACAGCGTACAACGCAGAAAAGTCCCGTAAGCCAAGTTTTTCCTTGTCCTCTGCTGGCGCAGTACATAAAATAATTATTAGTCATCATAGTATATAAAAGTATTTTCTGAAACAATTTTAAATGTACGTTTAAATAATCTTTACAAAATCTATGAGGATTTTTTCTGTAATAAGCGCCCCAATATGCGATGCCATTCATAATTTTTTCTGTTTTTTCGTTAGCGACTTCCTCTGTTGTCATTTTTCGGTTTTCAGTCATGACAACACCTACATTTCTGTGTTGCCGCCGAATATAGCGTCAAATAATGCCTCGTTATCTTCGTCCTCGTTGTATTCAGGACGTTCAACTGTGTACTTTTTAATAAACTTGTTGTATAAATTTGATAATCCATTTTTTAATCCCATCATTTTAGCCAAATGTCCACGAAAAAACACATCTATGTAAAGCCCTATTTTATCAACGTCACGTAATTCATCGTCTATTTCTGGAAGCGGCCGTTCGTTTTCCCATTTTGAAATTAAAGTACCGAATGTTTGATTTTCGGATAAAGTATCGGAATTATTTTGTTTGGGTTTCAGATTTCCTGTGTCCATATATTCTTGGAGAGTCCTGTCCAAATCTTTTGTGTCTTTTCCTTCTCTTGACGCTTTTAATATTTCAAGCTGCTTGAAACATATTCTTTTAAATACTTCTTCCTGTGCTTTTGTTTTACACTCACATCTGGTTGTCCAATCGGTATATTGGTCTTGCAGGAATAAATAGTCGTCGTCTGTAAAACCTGTGCCAAAAAATTTTACGGTTTTTAATTTTGCTCTTTTAAAATCTTTAACGTCATCCAATGTTTCAATTATGTCGTCTTTACGTTCCTCGTCAAGAGTGGTATCGTAGGTTTTGCCTCTGTACTGTGTTAAGTTGGCGCGGGAAATATATGTGTGAATTCTTGAACGATTTTTATTTATTTTACCGCTTGCCTCTAAAAGACTCTCATTATAATAAATATCGAATTTTTCACATATTCTTCTTATTGCGGTATCTTCGTTATTTCCATATACTTCCGTATAGTGCTTAAATAATCTATCTATACAGTGTTTGCAGATTGGCAGATGATAATCCCACCCCGCGTATAATTCACTTTGAGAAGCGGGAAAGTTATCTTCCAATACTTTATATGAGGTTCCGCATGAGGGGCATTTATAAAAATTCGGTTTATCTTCTTTTGAATATTTTATTCTTTGAATCTCTGTATTTTCAGACGGTTTGGTAATAGAAATCCGTTTGTTTCTTTTTTGTTCCGCCAATACTTAACCGCCTCCTTAATTATTGTTTTGTTATCTTAGAGCCTGTCTAAAAACAAAATATACACAAAAAATCAACAAGAATAATATCATTTTGAAGCGCGATGATATTATTCTTGCTGATTTTTTTGATATTTTAATAGTTTTTAGACAGGCTCTTATATGATTTTTTCCGTTTCACCGGAGAATGTATTTGCTTTAGAGCGAATATCGGCTAAAATTCTCGCTGCCTCTTCCTCGATAACTTTCGCGAAAAGGTTACATTTAGCCCAGCAAACCAGTTCTTTACTGTTGAGGATTTCTCCGATGTCGTTCGTCTGAATCTTGTTCATCTCAACTCTGTATACCGCTTTGAAATTTTCGTCGAGTGCAATTTCCTGATTTGTCAGCGTGAGAGAAACTTCTTCTCCGGTATCGTCTTCCGCAAATATGGGAACGCCGTTTGTCACATTAAATTTACCTTTAAACGTTAAATCTTTATAGGCTATTTTGGAAGGAAAGTCCTTTAACAGTTCTCTTTCCTGTTCGTCGGTTAAATCAGCGGTACCAAGTTCTTTACAATATACTTC
>CAYLJL010000202.1:0-3975 GCA_964384005.1 uncultured Lachnospiraceae bacterium
AGAAAACAATTCTGTCTTTTAAAAGTCTTGAATAAATATCATAAGAACGTTCGCCTCTGTTTGTCTGGTCAACAACCATAGGTACTAAACTCATAAAAAAACCTCCTTAAAAGATAGCCAAAAACTATAATCATAGAACAAAAAAATCCCAAACCGACAAAACCGAATTAGAGCAATTCAGAAAATTTTCAGTGCGAAACAAAGTATAAATAACAGCCCTCGCTGAAAAGCGAGGGAAATATGTCATATAAGTAAAGCCATAGCAAATAAAACAGATTCGTTAATTTACGCCGGCCATATTGCCGTAAAAGCGCAAATTTCTTTACGAAAGCATACACATTCAAGCTTCAACAGCACTGTCAACAACAAGTTTCAAAGCCTTCTGAACCTGAATATCTTTAGAAAGAGCTTCCTTGTCCGAATCTCTCATAACCTCTTTAAGTTTATCCGAATCCATACCGTAAGCGCCGGCAATTTTCTTTATTTCCTCATCAATCTCCTCGTCAGATACGCTGAAATTTTCTTTTTTAGCGACTGCCTCAAGGACAAGTCTGCTTTTTACCTGACGCTCGGAAACAATTCTGTAAGCCTCGCGCATATTTTCAACACTTTGTCCCATATACTGCAAATACATATCAAGAGATAAACCTTGTCTTGATATGCCCGACTCAAATTCTTTTATCTTGTTGTCGATTTCATTTTCAATCATAACCTGCGGAATATCCACTTCCGCTTTTTTAACCAGAGCGTCAAGAAGTTCTTCCTGTTTTTTATTATCAGCCTCCTTTTGTTTCTGCACTAAAAGTTTAGCCATAATATCCTTTTTATATTCGTCAAGAGTATCAAATTCTGAAACATCCTGAGCAAAATCATCGTCAGGCTCCGGAAGCTCTCTGAATTTAATATCTTTAATTTCAACTTTAAATAAAGCCGGCTTTCCCGCGAGAGTTTTCTGGTGATATTCCTCAGGGAAAGTAACGTTTACATCAATATCATCGCCTATATTTTTACCAATAAGCTGTTCCTCAAAATTATCAATAAATGAGTGAGAACCTATCTCAAGTTCATAGTCCTCGCCTTTTCCGCCCTCAAAAGCGGCTCCTTCGCAAAATCCCTCAAAATCAATAACCGCGATATCACCGTCCTGAACAGGCCTGTCAGAAACATTTAAAATTCTTGCGTTTTTCACTCTTACGGCGTCAATCTCTGAGTTGACCTCATCATCCTCAACCTTAACTTCTTCTTTTGTAAAGGATAAACCTTTGTAATCGTCAATTTTAACCTCCGGTTTAAGATAAACCTCCGCCGTAAAAGTTACCCCTTCAGTATCTGAAATTTCCTCAACGTCTATTTCCGGTTTTGAGACAACATCAAGATTATGTTCCTTAACGGCAGCGTCATAAGCCTCGGGAAGAACAAAATTAAACGCGTCGTCATAAAAAACAGCTTTGCCATACTGAATCTCAATAATTTTTCTTGGAGCCCTGCCTTTTCTGAAACCCTGAACATTTATGCGATTTTTATTTTTATTGTATGAATAATTCATACCTTCTTCAAACTTGTCGGCGGAAACCGAAAAAGTGATTTTAATTTTATTAACATCAATATTTTCTACTGTACTCATTTAAAAAAAATCCTCCTTAGAATATTATACATTTTATGATTATAACATAACTTTTTTACCAAGTCCATAGGTTTTTTCAAATTTTTTTCAGTATTAGTAGACTTCTTTCGAAACTGCGAAAAGTCTATTCTTGTTTTATGGAAATACCGACAAATTAAAAAATAAAACTGATTTTTCAGAAAAATTGAAGTGTTAGTGTTATTTTTCCCCGAAAATAACACTAAACGTAACTTTTAAGTTTGAAAAATCAGTTTTATTTTCCTTTGTGCGGTGTTTCCTTTATAATATTTCAATATCAATGTCATCAATAACCGCGTCTGTATTATTTTCAATAAATTTAATAACATTTTCAATAATACTGTTTGCGTGAGAACTTTCATTTGTCACACAGGCAAAGCCAATAACAATATTTTTATGAATATCCTGCCTGTCAACCTCGGCGATAGATATATTGAATTTATGCTTAGCCTTTTCAATAATACTTTTAACAATCATTCTTTTATCTTTTAATGAAAACACCCACTCAGCAGTCATATAAACCGTACAAACTCCAATAACCATAAATCATGCGCTCCTCAGATATTTTTCAAAAAAAACACTTCGCCGCTGTCAATATTGAAAACCGGCGGACTTTTTCCTTGTCCGCTTGGACAATCCGCAGGATGGGCTTTGCCCATCTGAGGAGAAAATTTGACTTCAGGAAACACCGGCAAATTCAAAAATAAAAATTATTTTTAACGGTGTTTCCTTAATAATCAGACTTTTTTCGAAACCCTGCGGCAATTCGGTAACAACGTAGTTTCGAAAGAAATCTATTATAAATTATCCTTTATTTTTTCAATAATTTCTTTATACTCGCTTTCCGAAAGATATTTAGGGGGATTAACATTCATATCAAAAGTTCCGCCAAAGGAATGCCCGTCCTTTTGTTTGGGAACAATATGCACATGAAGGTGCGGCAGCGTGTCACTGAACATACCATAATTAACTTTAGCGGGATTGACCGCTTTGTTTACAGCGTTTCCGACCCTCTGCATATCTTTCATAAAAAGCGTCGCTTTCTTTTCGTCAAGTTCCGTAAGTTCAACAGCGTGCTCATTATACGCCATAACACATCTGCCATAATAAGTTTGTTCTTTAAATAAATAAAGCTTTGAAACACCCAAATCGGTAATATAAATCATAAGACTGTCAAGTTTTTCCTTGTTTTCACAGTATAAGCAATCTTTTTTATCCATAAATAAAAATTCCTTTCATATAAATTTTAATAACCTGTAATACTATAGGAAACGAATTTATCCGTTTCCCACAGCGCCGGCTGCGAGCCGCTGAAAGCGGCATTCCTATCACAGTCGTGCGCATTAGGTATATATAGTAAACCAATAAAAGAGTCCGCCTCAAAATTTAAGCATAATCAATTTTAAGACGAACTCTTTTTAAGAAATTATCGAATCAATATATTATCGAATCAATATATTATTTTAAATTAAACCAAGCGTCAATACCAAGATACTGAGCCTGACTGTCAAGTTCTTCTTCAATTCTCAATAACTGGTTATATTTAGCGACACGGTCTGAACGAGCAGGAGCGCCTGTTTTAATCTGACCGGCATTAACAGCGACAACTATATCAGCGATAGTTGCGTCTTCAGTTTCTCCTGAACGATGAGAAACAACGGCTGTCATATTGTTTCGGTTTGCGAGAGCAATAGCGTCAAATGTTTCGGTAAGAGTACCAATCTGGTTTACTTTTATAAGTATAGAATTAGCAACGCCCTTTTCAATACCTGTTTTAAGTCTTTCAGTGTTTGTAACAAATAAGTCGTCGCCGACAAGCTGAACCTTGTCGCCAATAGTATCGGTAAGAAGTTTCCAGCCTTCCCAGTCGTTTTCATCAAGACCGTCCTCAATAGAAATAATAGGATATTTGTCACAAAGAGCTTTGTAATAGTCTACCATTTCCTGAGCGGTTCTTACGATTTCTTTGCCCTTCATCTGACTTTCGCCCGGGAAATGATATTTTCCGTCAGTCTTGTCAAATAATTCTGAAGACGCCACATCCATAGCGATTTTAATTTCTTCTCCCGGTTTATAACCGGCCTTTTCAGTAGCCTCAAGGATAACGTCGATAACCTCCTCAGGTGTAGCGAGGTCAGGAGCGAAACCGCCCTCATCGCCAACAGCGGTAGAAAGACCTCTGCCTTTCAAAACCTTTTTAAGATTGTGATAAATTTCAGCGCACATTCTCAAAGCTTCTTTAAAGCTTTCAGCGCCAACAGGCATAATCATAAATTCCTGGAAATCAACAGTATTATCGGCGTGTTTGCCTCCGTTCATAATATTCATCATAG
>CAYLJL010000203.1:0-3953 GCA_964384005.1 uncultured Lachnospiraceae bacterium
AAAGGCTTGACCTAAACTTTATTTCGGCTACGCCGCAAAAATTGATTTCCGTGGGCAGCGCCCGCAGTCTTATTTTTTGTTGTATTAATTTTTTTTGACGATACTCCTATTGTTATGAAGTTTCGAAAGAAGTCTATTGTTTATTTTGGAAGACAAACATTATTTTAAAAAAAATCCTTTACATAAAGCGGGTAAACCTTGTATAATAATTATTAAGGAAATTCCGCACAAAGGAAAATAAAACTAATTTTTCAAACTTAAAATTTCCGTTATCGTGTCATTTTCGGGGAAAAATAACACTAACACTTCAATTTTTTTGAAAAATTAGTTTTATTTTTGAATTATGCGGTATTTCCTTAAGTATGTACACACGGGAAACATTTGCGAAAACGTTGATTTTGGCGTGAGTATTAACCGATTACAAAGGCGCCTGAAAATGCTGTCGGTTATGAGTATTTTTGCGAGGCAAAAATACGAATAGTCTTTGACTTGCAGCGAAACAACAAAAGAACGAACAGTCAGGCTTTAACAGCACATAATGATTTTAAGGAATTTTTTGTTGTTTCGCGTTAAAAATTCTGAGAATTGCTATAAGGAGGTTTTACTGTGTATGATAAAGTAACAACAAATCTGGATTTTGTTGAAAGAGAAAAGGAAATTTTATCATTCTGGAAGGAAAATAAAATATTTGAGAAAAGTATAGAGCTGAGAGAGGGGGCGCCTCGTTTTACTTTTTTTGACGGACCTCCGACGGCCAACGGCAAACCCCATATTGGTCACATTATTACAAGAGTCGTTAAAGACATTATACCAAGATATAAAACAATGAAAGGATATCAGGTCCTGAGAAAGGCGGGTTGGGATACTCACGGGCTTCCGGTGGAACTTGAGATAGAAAAACAACTCGGCATAAGCGGTAAACCGCAGATTGAAAACTATGGCGTCGAGCCTTTTATTAAAAAATGCAAGGAAAGCGTTTTCAAATATGAGACCGAATGGCGCGAAATGAGCGACAGGGTCGGCTTCTGGGCGGATATGGACAACCCTTATGTAACTTATCACAACGATTATATTGAATCCGTATGGTGGGCCCTTAAAAAAATCTGGGACAACGGACTTTTATACAAAGGTCACAAAATTGTTCCCTACTGCCCAAGATGCGGAACCGCTCTCTCCAGTCATGAGGTCGCTCAGGGATACAAAGACGTTAAAGAGGTTTCCGCTATCGCTAAATTCAGGGTTAAAGGCAAAGACGACGAATATTTCCTCGCCTGGACAACAACGCCCTGGACACTTCCCTCTAACGTCGCGCTTTGCGTAAACGCCGCCGAGGACTATGTTAAGGCAAAATGCGGCGACGAGGTGTTTATACTCGCCGACGCTCTTTGCTCAAGTATTTTTTCTGACAATGAATTTGAAATTATTGAAACTTTTAAGGGTTCCTCTCTTGAATATATGGAATATGAGCCTTTGTTTGATTTTGTTTCTCCTGAAAAAAAGGCGTTTTTCGTGACCTGCGACTCTTATGTAACTCTTACGGACGGTACGGGTATTGTTCATATCGCCCCGGCTTTCGGTGAGGACGACGCTAAAGTTGGAAAAAATTACGATTTGCCTTTTGTTCAGCTTGTTGACGAGCAGGGTAAATTTGTCGACTCTGTTGCTCCCTGGAAAGGTATGTTTGTTAAAGACGCCGACAAGCTTGTTATTGAAAATCTTAAACAATCCGGCAAGCTTTTTGCCGCTCTGCCTTTTGAGCACAGCTATCCTTTCTGCTGGAGATGCGATACTCCTCTCCTTTACTACGCGAGAGACACATGGTTTATTAAAATGACCGAAGTCCGCGACAGACTTGTCGCTAACAACGAAACCGTAAACTGGATTCCCGATAATATCAAACACGGACGTTTCGGAAATTTCCTTGAGAATGTTATTGACTGGGGCCTGAGCCGTGAAAGATACTGGGGCACTCCTTTGCCTATATGGGAATGCGAATGCGGATATAAACACGCTATAGGCAGCATTGAGGAACTTAAATCAATGAGCGATGACTGCCCCGCGGATATTGAGCTTCATAAGCCGTATATTGACAATGTATTCCTTAACTGCCCTGAATGCGGGAAAAAAATGAAGCGGGTATCGGAAGTTATCGACTGCTGGTTTGATTCCGGCTCTATGCCCTTTGCCCAGCTTCATTATCCTTTTGAGAATAAAGATGAGTTTGAGAAAAGTTTTCCCGCTGATTTTATATCGGAGGCTATCGACCAGACAAGAGGCTGGTTCTATACCCTTATGGCAATTTCTACCCTCCTCTTTGACAAGGCTCCTTACGAAAATGTTGTCGTGCTGGGTCACGTTCAGGACAAGGACGGACAGAAAATGAGCAAGCACAAGGGCAACGTCGTGAACCCATGGGATATCCTTAACAAACAAGGGGCCGACGCTGTAAGATGGTATTTCTACACCAACAGCGCTCCATGGCTTCCAAGCAGATTTTCGGAAGACGCCGTAAACGAGGGACAGAGAAAATTTATGGGCACCTTCTGGAACACTTATGCTTTCTTTGTACTTTATGCCAATATTGATAATTTTAATCCTAACGATTATAAACTTGAATATGACAAGCTTTCTCCTATGGACAAGTGGATACTTTCAAAGCTTAATTCCCTTATCAGATATGTGGACAACTGTCTTGAAAATTACAGGCTTACAGAGTCTTCAAGAGCTATGAGCGATTTTACCGACGAACTCAGCAACTGGTATGTAAGACGCTCAAGAGAAAGATTCTGGGGAAAGGATATGCCACAGGACAAAATAAACGCTTATATGACCTTATATACCGTCCTTACCGAATTTACAAAACTTTCCGCTCCTTTTATACCTTTTATGGCCGAGAATATTTACCGTAATCTTGTAATAAACGTATCCCAAAACGAGCCTGAAAGCGTCCATTTATGCGATTTTCCGCAATATCACGAGGAGTTTGCGGATTCGGAACTTGAGGAAAATATGAAGCTTGTCCTCAGTATGGTTGTCGCGGGACGCGCCGCAAGAAATACCTCCGGCATCAAAAACCGCCAGCCTATCGGCAGAATGTTCGTTAAAGCCGAAAAACAGCTTCCGGAGATGTATTGCTCTATTGTTACGGAGGAACTTAACGTCAAAACTCTTGAGTTCACGGACGACGTTTCACAGTTTACAAGTTATAATTTTAAACCACAGCTCCGTACACTCGGCAAAAAGTACGGTAAGCTTGTCCCGAAAATCGGAGAGTATCTTAAAAACTCAGACGGCGCCGAACTTATGAAAGAGCTTAGAGAAAATTCCGCAATTAAATTTACCGTCGACGGTGAAAGTATTGAACTCGCTGAAGCCGACCTTTTAATTGAGAATTCTCAGGCCGAGGGATTTGCCGCCGAAAGCGACAAGAATGTTACTGTTGTTCTTGATACGGCTCTATCCGAGGAACTTATCGAGGAGGGCTTTGTAAGAGAACTTATAAGCAAAATTCAGACTATGCGGAAAGACGCTGATTTTGAGGTTTTAGACAGAATCAGGGCATTTCATTCCGGAAATGATAAAATTGCCGAAATCTTCGAGAAAAACAAAGACGCTATAAAGGCGGACGTACTTGCCGACGAGATTATATCCGGTACGGGCGGGTTTTCAAAGGAATGGAATATCAACGGTGAGAAGGTTACTCTATCTGTCGAGAAGATTAAAACTTCAGATTAAAGTTTTGGACTTTGTCCAAACCCACAGACCGTTCAGCACTCCGGCAAAGCCAAAGATGCCCCGCGCTGTCAGGGCTTACCCGCGTCGCTGTTTAAAAAAATACTGAGGTTTTTGACAAATATCGGTCGCTTTGAAAATTCAGAAGCCGCCTTCCGGCGGCTTCTCAGGCTGTCGAAAAAGTTAAAATTATAAAAAATATGAATTTTTTGAAGAATAAA
>CAYLJL010000204.1:0-3926 GCA_964384005.1 uncultured Lachnospiraceae bacterium
AATTGAATACGGTCAGACAGTTACAAACGGAAAATACGCCTCAAATATTAAAGCAATAAAAGACTTTTCCTATGACGCGGTAAATAAGGCAGACTTCACGGTGTGGAAAGAGCATATATATTATTGTACAAAAGACGGTGTGCAGTACATAGACTCAAATGGAGAGATATTGTGGAGTGAGACATACAATATGACGCTTCCCTATATGGTGCAGAATGAGGGCATAATAGGAATAAGCGAGCAAAAAGGAAGAGTTCTGATAGTCTATGACAGCGACGGTAAAAAATATTCGGTGCAGACAAACAGCCCTATTATAAGCTTTTCTTTAAATTCAAGCGGTTATTCAAGTGTAATAACCTCCTCTGATTCCGAATATCAGCTTGAAGTATATAACTTAATCGGCGACGTGATATTTTCAGGGCATTTCCAGATGGCCCACGGTATACCCGTTTCCTCAAGTATATCAAACAGCGGTAATATTCTTGCCATAGGATTTTTAAATATAAGTGAAATGACTGTAAGTTCCCGTGTGTCTTTTTATGATATAAAAACGGAAAACACAAAAGGAAGTGAAACGAACAGCTCTGTATTCGCCTCTTTTGATGAAGCCGACGCCGCCTGCGGAATAGTACATTTTCTTGACAACAACTCCGTTGCTATAATTTCGGATAAATCTCTTACTTTTGTATACGCTAATCCCGACACGGCGGAAAAATACAGCGAAAAAAATAAAATTGAATTTAAAAATCAGATAAAACAGGTTGCTTTTGGGCAAAACGCCGACGTATATGTGTCTTTTGGGGAAAAATTGATAAATTCAGGAGAAGACCCTCTCGAAAACGGAACAACAATATGCTATGATAAAGCGGGAAACCAAAAATTCAGTGTGATTTCGGAAAAAAAGGTCACAGGTATATATCCGGCTGAAGATTCGGTTTTAATAGGAACAGACAGAAATTTTAAAAATTATAATCTTTCAGGGGATTTTATATGGGAGTACAATACAGGACAAGATACAAAAAAACTGCTTCTTATAAATGACGATGACTTGGTTTTGTTTGTGGGGCCGAATAAAGCGTCCATTTTCAGGCTTACGGATGAAATTCTGCAAAACCAGCAGATGTATGACCCTGATGAGGAAAACAAAGAAGAAGAAACAGAGATAATAATACCAACGATTACCCAGACGGAAACAGAAACCGAGGAAACCACCTCACAACCGGAAACACAGTCAATAAAACAGGAAAATACAAACAATCAGAAGAAAAATACTCAGAATTCCGCTCCTGAGGTAAACAATACTCAGAAACCCGACGCTCCTTCCGACACAAACAAAAAAGATGATGATGTTTCAGAAGCGTCGCCGAATGATGATTTTGTCGAAATCGACCCGTCTGAATTAGAGTCTGACAACAGCGCGGATAATACGGATAACGCAAACGTTCCGGATACTTCCGATAATAGAGATACAGTAAATGAGGATGCCGGTAACGCGCCTGATAACGCTGATACTCCTGAAGTACAGCCCGCGGTTTCTCCCACGCCTGAACAGGCGCCCTCGCCGGAGCAGGACCCTGTATCATAGTATTATAATATTATCATAATTTTTTAAGGGAACACCGTACAAAGGAAAATAAAAGTAATTTTTCAGACTTAAAAATTACTTTTATTTTTGAATCTGCCGGCATTTCCTTAGAAAAATCTTATTTATATATGGAAACACTAAAAATTTTGCGAATTGCTATATATAAAAATATTCTGGAGGAAAAGTTAATGAATGAATTTAACATAGCTGATGTGGTAATAATTGTTTTTCTTATAGTCTGCGTGTACTTTTATTATAACAAAGGGTTGGTGCGTACTTTTTTAGGATTTTTCACCACGTTAATTTCAACAGTTTTGTCATGGCTTTTAAGTCCTGTTTTGGTAAACATATTGAGAAATACAAGTATGTTTGAAAGCATAAAAAATTATGTGGGAAATACTCTGCAAAGTTTAAACGGCACGACTGCGGAGGAACTCGTAAAAGACCTTAACCTTCCCGAATTTCTGCAAACAAATATAATAGAAAGCGTCAGCGGAAATATGAATCCTGTAAACTATATAAGTGAATATATAACAATGGTTATCATAAATATAGCGGCAATGATAATTGTATTTCTGATTTTGTTCGTAATTCTGAAAATTCTTGGCAATACTCTTAACATAATGAGCCGTCTGCCCGTTTTAAAAACGGCCAATAAAATCGGAGGCGGAGTTCTGGGACTCGCTCAGGGAATACTTGTTATATGGATTGCGCTGGCGGTTCTTACAATGTTATATGGAAAACCTATGTTTTCGGGAATAAACGAAGCCGTTTCAAACTCTGTAATAGCAAGTAAATTTTATGACTCAAATATATTGATAAAAGGTTTTTCAGCTATAGAAAATCTGATACCCTGAAAAATGATAAGAGGTGTATGTAAAATATGTTAAATCGTTTCAAAACGATAAATGAGTTCGGGGAAGCGGAAATAACGGAAAAGAAATCCAGATTTATCGCTTCTGTAAAGCCCGTCGCCACCGAGGAGGAAGCGAGGGAATTTATTTTATCGATAAAGAAGAAACACTATAACGCCGCTCATAATGTTTTTGCCTATCGAATAGGAGAACGAAACGAAATCGAGAAACAGAGCGATGACGGCGAGCCGAGCGGGACAGCCGGATTGCCTGTATTAGACGTTCTGAGAGGCGAGGATATAAAAAACGCCGTAATAGTGGTTACAAGATATTTCGGCGGAACTCTTTTAGGTACGGGCGGTCTTGTCCGTGCCTATGGCAAATCAGCAAAAGAAGGAGTTTCAGCCGCGAAAGTAGTCGAAAAAATATTATATAAATATGTATATATAACAACCGATTACAACTCATCGGGTAAAATACAATATGAAATTCTCCAGAAAGAACATACAATATATAATACCGAATATACCGATAAAGTAAAATTCACCGTACTCTGTGAAGTGGATAAAACCAAAGGTTTTATAAAACATATAACGGATATATCACGGGGTCTGGCGTTGATTGAGGAAGGCGAAGACGTTTACGGCAAATGGATAAACGGAGAATTAATAATAGATTTATGACACGTTCCATATGAACGTGTCATAAATCCGTTTTTAATTTTCCGTTCTTTTCGCCATAAAAACAATCCCGTCAAAAAAACCGCCCGAATAAAGAATCTCCTCCGCATCCGAGTTTTCAAAAGTCACCTCGTCAGCATATTTTACAAACAATTTTTTATCCTCACCGACGAGCCTGTCCATAAGTTTTCTGAAAGTTTTATCAGAATCTTTGTTTTTTTGGTAAGAAGCCAGAAGTTTCTCACATCTTTTGGAAAAGAATTCTCTTTCCGCCTTTTCAAAATCTTTCATAAATAACTCACATCCATTTTATATAAATTATTGTAATTTTTATCCACACTTTAGGGCGTGTACAAAGCCCCGTTTTTTCCGTAATTGCCGCAATGACGTAGTTTCAGAATAAGTCTGTTGTTTTGCTGTAATTGACTGTATCACTTTTTTTCGTCATCAGAATCAAAAAAACCGTTTGTAATACTTTTAATTTTAGAAATAATCATATTTCCGAAACCGAAGCGTATTTTATTTATAATTTCAGCCGTTCCGTCAGGCAGATTTCCGTTTATTTCACAGTAATTGTTGACAATACTCGCGACCTCACATATACCGAAATAAAAAACACCCATATATTTAAGTAAATCAGTCCGAAAAATCCAATCAAGGAGATATAAGACGCCAATAAATATAAGTTCAATAATTTTTCCTATAAAACCGCTTTTTGCGGAAGAAACTTTCCACTCCCCGTTTTTTCTGCTCTTTATCCAGCCAAAAATCGTATCCGCCGCCATAAGAAGAATTAAAACTACTATA
>CAYLJL010000205.1:0-3845 GCA_964384005.1 uncultured Lachnospiraceae bacterium
AAAATAACAGCGAAACGTCAGTTTCGCACAAAAGTTTTTACCCCGCTTTTTTCAATAAGCGCCGCAAAGAAATGCGGACGGCGTAAGCCGGCTTTGGCAAAGCCAAAGCGCTGAACAGCGGGCGGCGTTTGAGGCAGAGCCTCAAGGTTTTTACGCTCCAGGAGCATTTTGGGAGGTTTGGAACCTTTTTGCGATAGAAAAAGGTTCCATTAACTATAAATTTTTCTCGAACTCACGTTATTTTACGGATAACGTTATATTTTTTTATTACAGTAATTCCGGTAAGGATAGAGAGAAATATTTTTCTCTTTCCCCTGTTTATTCCCGAATTGCCGTAATGATATTTTCCAAAAGAAAGGATAAGCATATGTCGGAGCAGTCAAACAAAAAAGGAACAATGGCGAAAGATACAGTAATTTATATGGTCGCGAAAGGAGTCGAGGGAGTTGTCGGTATATTAACGCTTTCTATTATGACTCAGCTGTTTTTGCCGGAAAAAATGGGTCAGTACTCAAATGTGAATATTGCCGTGACCACAGTCGCGATGTTTGCGATACAGTGGCTTGTTCAATCTGTTTTAAGATATATTAACAAATATGATATCGCTAATGAACAGGAAAAATTCTTTACAACAGTATTTACGGCGTGGCTTAAAGTAAACATAATTGTTGTCTTCTTCGGGGTTATCGCTCTTATCGTTATAAATTCGGGAATTTTTGACGATACGGCTTTTTCGGCTTTTTTGAGCGTATATACTCCGGAAGTTATGTTTTTCGCGCTTCTTATGTTTATCTCATATAATACGGCCCAGCTTATGATTTCAATGCTCGCGGCGGTCAGAAAGGCAAAAACAAATCTTTTTATATCCGTTTTTTCCGTAATCGGAAAAATCGCTCTTATTTATGTTTTAGCAACGAATTTCGGAAAAAAAATAGAATGGATTTTTTTAAGCTATGCCCTCTTTGACGGAATAACCTCTGTAATCGGTATTTTTTCACTTAAAATTTACAAATACATTAATGTTAAAAAAAGTTCTCCGGAAATCCTTCGGGATTTAAAAGCTTATGGGATTCCTCTTATGGGCAATCTTATAGCTACTTCTGTCCTGAACAAATCAGATATTTACATTATAACAGGATTTAAAGGAGAGGCGCAGGCCGGTATCTATCAGACAAATTATTCTATTATCGCTTCCGCTTTTACCCTGCTTTCCGCCGCTGTTATGCGGGGGAGTTATCCCACGATACTGAAAACATGGAGCGAAGGGAAAAAAGAACTTTCGGCAAATCTTATCTCAGAGGCTGTCAGAATGTTCTTGCTTATTTCAATACCGGCGGTTTTCGGGGTTTTCTGCGTTTCCGAAACTGCCGCAAAGGTGCTTTTTGAAAGCAAATATGTAGAGGGCCATTCCATAATGGTCTGGGTGGCGGCCGGTATGATGCTTCTCGGCCTTACGGAGTATTGTATCAAGCCATGGGAACTTAACGCGAAGACAAAATCGATTTTTTACAGAAGCCTTATAGGCGGTATCGTAAATATCGCCGTAAATTTGATTTTTGTTCCGATGTTTGGCTATTATGCCGCCGCTGTCAGCACTTTTATCGGTTTTTTGGTATATTTCGCTCTTGCTTATATCGGTACGAGAAAGCTTATGAAATGGAATTTACCCTTTTTCGTTTATCTGAGAATAATTCTGAGCGCTTCCGTTATGGGAGCTGTTATTATGGCGATAAGATTTTTTATGGGAGACGGGATATTTTCTTTTTGTCTTATGCTTGGAGCGGGAATATTGACCTATGGGGCGACGCTGTTTTTTACAGGAGAGATTAAACAGGAGGTTAAGGGGATTTTAAACGCTCTGAAAAAATGATAAGTTTGTTATGGGAATATTGATTGAATTAAAACGACCGCGATAATTATATAAAAACGGGTTGATTATTTTAGCTTCCTATGGTATAATTTAGAAAAGGTTTATAGCAGACTGCCCCCGGCTGTATTAAAGTCCGCGGCGCTTTTTGAATCTTTATTTTTCAAAAAATTCATATTTTTTTACAAATTTAACTTTTTCGGCAGTCTGAAAATATGATATTTTTGTATAAATTTTTTTTGAATTATGCCGATATAATGATTAAGAAGACTATGGCGTCAGCGATAAAAATTTTTAACGGTATTATTACTTGAAATAATAAATTTTATTTTGTTTTCAGGAGGGTGATTGTTATGTCATATTTATCGATTTCTAACCGGTATTCAATGTATTCAAGTCTTCTTTCGCAGACTTATGGCACAAGTATGTCAAGCAGTGTTTCTGACAGCCTTCTCAGTATGTATTCTTATATATACAATGCGGGGTCAGGTTCATCGACGAGTGTTTCATCGGCTACAAGCAGCTATCTTGTGGATTTAAAGGAAAGCGCTTCCGATGTAATCGATGCCGTTTCCTCTATCAGAAAAGGTTCTGACAGCAATAAAATTTCAGCTAACAGCGATAATAAAAAGGCTGTTACCGCAACTTACACCGGCAAGGAAAAAAGAGACGATATTAAGGTGGATGTTGAGAAAGTTGCCTCCGCTCAGGTGAATGAAAGTGAGAGCCTTAAATCAAATTCCTCAAGCCTTTACTACAAAAAGGCGAGCAATATCTCAATTACCACAAGCGAGGGAAAAAGCTACTCTTTCAATTATTCGGCGGGTATTACTGAAACGGACCAGAAAGCTCTTACCAATATCGCGGCCAAAATCAACAAAGCCAATATAGGTGTTTCCGCTTCCGTGGAAACCGACGATAAAACTCAAACAAGCAAACTTGTTCTTACGGGAAGTAAAGTCGGAGAGGGAAATGATTTTATCGTTTCCGGAGATTTGGCGGAGGCTTTGGGTATAAACGATGTGAAAACCGCTTCCTCTGACGCCGTTTACTCAATAAACGGAGAAAGAAAAACATCTTCGTCAAATGAGGTCAAGATTGACGACGAACTTACACTTAACCTTAAAGACGCTACGGAAGAATCAGTAACTGTAAGCTTTGGAAAAAGTACCTTAGATACAATCAACTCGGCGAGAGAGCTTGTAAACGTATTTAACGGATTCGCGAACGCCGCTTATTCCTCAAGTGATTCCGGCGCGGAAAAGCTTGGAAACAGACTTCAGTCCATAGCTAAAACCTACGGCGCTTCTCTTGAAAGAATAGGCGTGTCTTTAACCGCTAAAGGCTATCTTGAGATAGACGAGGATAAAATGGCTGAAGCCGCTGACAACGGAGAACTTGACAAGTTCTTTGAGTCAAACGGTAAAAACGGTCTTAGCTACGGTTTTGTAAACAGACTTGAAAATCTCGCCAATAAAGCTTATAACGACCCGACCAGTTTCCTTTCCAGTTCCGCTAAAGCTGAAGTCAACAGCAGCAGCGGCAATTCATACTACAGCAGTATCGGCGGCGTGTCTTCTAATTATATAAGCGCTTATTACAGATATTCAAATATAGCTATGCTTTTCAGCGCAATGGTATAATCCAGCATATATAAATCAGACCTGTTTAAAACCACCGTGATGACGATTGACAAAAGATTTTTTCGTCAGACGAAACTTAATTTTTGCGGGAATACTCATAGCGGTATTTCAAAAAAATTAAGTAAAGTATGGCGGAAAAAGCTCTGTTAAGCGGCATTGCGGTGGTTTTGAACAGGTCTATTAAAGGGGTACGTTTTTTACAAACGCTCCCCTTTTTAATTTGCGGGGTTTTCTTACATACGCACTAAGTTAAGACCGTGGGACGCTGTCCCACCACCCTGCAAGCCTTTTAGTGCCGCAAAGAAGTGCGGGCGGCAAAGCCGACTTTTGCGAAG
>CAYLJL010000206.1:0-3459 GCA_964384005.1 uncultured Lachnospiraceae bacterium
TATCCGATTCCGCGACAGAAAGCTCAAGTATAATAGTACCGTCGTCGTCAACTTTTTCTTCAACAGAAACAGATTCGGGATAATCAACTAAATTCTTAGAAAGTATCTCAAGTAAATCTTTCATAAAAATACCCCTCCAAGCAATTTTTTACTCAATAACGCCGGCTTTTTTCAATAAAGCTCTTACAGTATCAGTTGGCTGAGCACCGTTGCCAATCCATTTTTTAGCGCCTTCCGCATCAATTTTAAGGACAACAGGCTCTTTCGTAGGGTCATAATAACCAATTTCGTCAATAGATTTACCGCCTCTTGGAGTTCTTGCATCGGCGACAACTATTCTATAAAAAGGAGCTTTCTTAGCGCCTAATCTTTTCAATCTGATTTTTACAGCCATTTTTTTCACCTCCCTGAAAAAATAATTAAAAAAATTTATTTAAAAAAAGGAAACTTAAATCTTCCTTTTTTTCCCTTAGTCATATCGGTCATCATCTTCATCATTTTCTTCATTTCCTCAAACTGTTTTAAAAGCTTGTTTATCTCCTGAATTGAACGACCGCTGCCTCTGGCTATACGTTTTTTTCTTGACCCGTTTAAAATATCGGGATTTTTTCTTTCATAGACAGTCATAGACTGGATAATAGCTTCAATATGACTTATTGACTTTTCATCAACGTCAACATCTCCAAGCTTAGCTTGGTTAAGCCCTGGAACCATAGAAATCAAATCTTTAAGCGGGCCCATTTTTTTTACCTGCTGCATCTGAGCGAGAAAATCCTCAAAAGTAAAATCAAGGGTACGCATTTTCTTTTCAAGTTCATGCGCCTGTTTTTCGTCAAAAACCTGCTGGGCCTTTTCGATAAGGCTTAAAACATCACCCATCCCAAGAATACGCGAAGCCATCCTGTCAGGATAGAAAGGTTCAAGGTCTTCAAGCTTTTCACCCATACCTACAAATTTAATAGGCTTTCCCGTAACGGCTCTTACCGATAAAGCGGAACCACCTCTTGTATCTCCGTCAAGTTTAGTAACAATAACCCCGTCAATTCCAAGTTTATTATTAAAAACCTCAGCGACATTAACAGCGTCTTGTCCTGTCATTGCGTCAATAACAAGAAGAATCTCCTGAGGATGAACTTCGTTTTTGATATTCTCAAGTTCTTCCATAAGTTCCTCATTTATATGAAGACGCCCCGCCGTGTCTATAATAATTACATCGTTGCCGTTTTCCGAAGCGTATTTAAGAGATTCTTTAGCGATTTCAACAGGATTTATATTACCCATAGAAAATACGGGAATGTTATAAGTGCCTCCGACCACCTGAAGTTGTTTAATTGCGGCCGGTCTGTAAACATCACAAGCAACAAGGAGAGGTTTTTTACCCTGCTTTCTGAGTTGCCCCGCAAGCTTACCGGTGGTCGTTGTTTTACCTGCTCCCTGCAAACCTGCCATCATATAAACGGTAGGCGCTTTGGGAGAAAAAGTAAGTTTGCTCTGGGTGCTTCCCATAAGTTCAATAAGTTCGTCATTGACGATTTTAATTACCTGCTGACCGGGGTTAAGACCGCCGAGAACTTCCTCACCGACAGCTTTTTCCGTAATTTTTTTAATAAAATCTTTAACAATTTTAAAGTTTACATCTGCCTCAAGCAAAGCAAGCTTAACCTCTCTCAAAGCGTCTTTAACGTCCTTTTCGTTAAGTTTGCCCTTGCCCTTTAATTTTTTAAAAACATCCTGAAGTTTTGAAGACAGATTCTCAAAAGCCATAAATACGCCTCCGTATCAATCTAATATTTCGGATAACATTTTTTTAATCAAACAGATTTTATCTGAGCATTCAGAATCACCTTTAGGCAATTTATCAATTTCCCTATTAATCCGCTCGACTTTTTCTTTTCTCGAAGTAAATTTATCAACAAGGTGAAGCTTTTCCTCATACTGCAAAAGAAGTTTTTCACTTCGTTTTACGGTATCCATAACAGCCTGACGGGTAGTTCCCTGCTCCTCCCCTATTTCATTAAAGGAAAGGTCCTCAAGATAATGTTTTTCAAAAGCATTCTTCTGTTTGCTTGTAAGTAATTCACCGTAAAAATCATAAAGCATCGTGACAAGAAATATTTTCTCCATAATAATCACCTTTACTGTGGCAAATACCGACAACATAAGCTGTAAAGCTTTTTATCTTTACACAGCTTTGAGTATTATACAGCACAAAAATTTCCTTGTCAATACTTTTTTAAAATTTTACTGAAAAAATATTAATTTCCGTTTCTTTGGCGTGGATTGACTTTTATTTACAATAGCAATCCGGAGAATTTTTATCAGGTACCTGTAAAAATACTTGACAAATATTAGGAAGCATTTATATAATATTTATAGAAGGTGCCTTTTACATTATAAAATGAATAAAGGAGATATCGCTTATGAATGAATCTTATGCTGTACTTTACGGAAAATTATCACAATTACAGTTGCTTTTGCATAGACAACGAACTTCTGAAATAATAAACCGTGGGCCGTTTGCAGATTCAGCCCGTGGACAGGGACGTGTTCTTTCCATGCTTAAAATTCAGCCGGAAATTAGTACAAAAGATTTGGCTTATATACTCAGTATCCGTCAACAGTCTCTGAACGAGTTATTAAGTAAGATGGAAAAAGGCGGTTATATAGAACGCAAACCATCCGAAGCCGATAAACGTATTATAATGATTCATCTTACAGAAAAAGGTAAGGCTGTGCGGCAGCCGGAAGCTGACGTTTTGGATGTTTTCAGCTGCCTGAACGAAAATGAACTTGTTGAATTCGGGGAATATCTTGACCGTATCATTGATTCTCTGAGAGAGAAAGTCGGCATCACTCCCGACGACATAGAAGAATGGACTGAAAAAGTAAGGAAGTCTATTGGAAATGAACACTTTGACGATTTTATGCATATGCACGGAAGAAGGAAAACTTTCTCAGAATTTTATGGAAAAAATAACTTTTTTCTGATATAATGAAAAATAAGGAAATCAGCGTGTCGTTTTTAGACACGCTGAGATGGCAATATTTAATCGCTGTTCATATAAAAATTATTTTTTATGAGCCTCAAGATTCTTTGATATTTTATCGAAAAATTCTTTTGTTGAAATTCTGCCGTCCCTGTTAAAACGACCTATAGTATATAATTCCTCAGGGTTGCCCGTAATAAAATTAACTTGTTCGGTACAGGTAAAAGCTCCAAGGAAGCCAATTTCCTTAATAATTTCAATCGAACCCTCGGCAATATTTCCATAAGGATAAGTAAACATTTTGGCTTTTTTTCCCGTATAATTTAAAATAAGGTCGTTAAGCTTGGAAACATCTTTTTTAAACACATTTTTAAAACTTTCAAAGCTCTCGCCCTTTGCAATACCCGCTCCTTTTCTTTTTGATGTGATTTCGTGCAGGTTGTAGGTATGATTTTGAATTTCAACAAAATCC
>CAYLJL010000206.1:3469-3828 GCA_964384005.1 uncultured Lachnospiraceae bacterium
GTATTGTTAAGTTCATTGACTTGCTCCCAATTAAGATGTGAATAATCAACATTATGGTCTTCCGTATCGGAAAACAGGTCTGTATAATTACCTACAATAGACATAATTGCTTTCATATTGTATTTTTTTAAAAGCGGATAAGCGTATGTATAAAAGCTTTCATAACCATCGTCAAAAGTTATCATAAAAGGTTTTTTAGGAAGTTCTTTTTTATTGTAAACATAATCTGTAAGCTCTGTTGCAGTTATGCAGTTATAACCTAACTTTTTTATATATTTTAAATCTTCTTCAAACTGTTTAAGAGAAACACAATATTGGTTGACAAGATTTTGTTTTTTGGTTATGTTGTGATACATTAT
>CAYLJL010000207.1:0-3770 GCA_964384005.1 uncultured Lachnospiraceae bacterium
ATATTTACAGACTTTTTGACAAGGCTGTTGAGGCTGTTGAGCAAAGATAGCATTATATATTAAGAAGTAATATGGAAAATAAAAAATATTTCATACCTTTCGGGAGTTCAGCATATAATTTACGGAAACAGAAAACTTTTTGGGAGGTATTAATATTTATGGAACCTGTAAAAGACACTGTAAAAATAGACCGCTGTATCGGAAAAGAAACATCTCAAGTTCTTATAGAAGGGGATATTATTGTACCTGATGTTAAACCTGATATGGAAAATGTTTTGCAAAGCGACGAGACAGTATGTATAGAAAGTTTTGATATTGTAAACGGAAGGATAAGTTTTAAGGGAAAACTTGGCATTGAGCTTATTTATGTTTCCAAAAGCGGGGAAAAGCCTGTTCACAGTATTGATTTTTCTACGCCGGTAAATGATTTTATAACTATTGACGGAATTGAAAAGGATATGCTTTGCAATATAAACTGTGAAATCGAAAATATTGATTATAAGCTGATTAATGACAGAAAGGTCAGTTTCAGAGCCGTTTTAAATGTTTTGGGAAGCGTGTTTTCATCAGAAGAAGAAAATATTGTTGTCGATATTGAAGGTATCCCTGAAAATCAGATGATTAAAAATAATTTTAAAATTAATGAAATTGTTCTGAAAAAAGCCGACAGATTCATAATAAGAGAGGAAATACATATCCCTTCGGGAAAGCCCAATATAAGCGAAATTGTTCAATGCGCGGCCAACATATCAAACAAGGACGTAAAGGCGGCGGACGGAAAAATAACAATCAGCGGAGAGCTTATGATTTCAGCTTCATACAAAAGCGATATGAGCGAGAGCGTTATTGAGTTCGTTGAAAATGAAATACCTTTTAACGGAATGGTCGAGGCTCCTGACGTTAAGGAGGGAATGTTTGCCGACGCGGTAGTTTTTGTTCAGGACAAATATATAAAAATATGCCCCGACAGCGACGGAGAGGACAGAATTATTGAAATTGAAATCAGCGTGGGCGTTTTTGTCGACGTGTGCCACGAAAAAGAACTCCAAGTCCTTGAGGATGCTTATTGTACAGATAAAAATCTGACAGCATCTGAAAAGGTTATTGAATATCCTTCGTTCCTTTGCAGAAATAAAAGTCAATTCCCTATAAAAGAAGTCGTTTCTTTAAACGACGATTCTCCCGAAATTCTACAGGTGTTTAAAATCTCCGGAAAACAACATCTTGACGAGCAGAAAATTCTTGATGATAAGGTAGTTGTCGAGGGGATTATCGCTGTGGATATTTTATATATAGCTTCTGACGACGAGGCGCCTGTACATTGCTATAACACGATTATTCCTTACAGGCAGACTATTGAAACCAAAGGCACAAGGGAAAATAAAAATTTTGACTGCGATATTAAGGTGAGCCTTGACAGAATAAGTTTAAGTATGCTTTCAAACAGGGAAATTGAAATTAAATGTATGCTTAATTTTTACGTATGTATTAACGAGAAAAAGACCGTAACCCTTATTGAGGATATCTGTTTTACCGACTTTGATAAAAATTTCTTTGACAAGTTCCCCAGTATGACCATTTATGTGGTTAAGCCCGGAGATACTTTATGGAAAATAGCAAAAAGATTTAATACTACTATAGAAGATATTGTTATGATAAATGAAATCGAAGACCCGGATAAGATTTATCCCGGTGAAAAGTTTCTTATATTAAAGAGGATTCCTATGGCTCAGTAGAAGATGAGCGCCCTCTCTGCACTATTCGCGGCTGTATGATTAAGGAAATACCGCATAATTACGATTTTATGGATTAATCCTTTAATTACGCGGCGTTTCCTTATATTTTTTTCTGAAATTATGTATTTTTAAGTTGTATTTTTAAGAGAATATATGATATAATAAATATAATAATTTTTATATTCTGTAATATACTCCCTGTAAGCGGAAAATTTTGCGGGGTATTTTTGAGAGGTATGTTATGTCCGGATTATTTATAACTATGGAAGGAACAGACGGTTCAGGAAAAACAACTCAGTCAGAGCTTCTGAAAAATTATTTGGAGGCAAAAGGCTTTTCCGTATTATTAACGAGAGAACCGGGAGGAAACCTCATAAGTGAGAAAATAAGAGATATTATTATTGATACGGAAAATAAAAAAATGAATTCAAGAACAGAGGCGCTTTTATATGACGCTGCAAGAGCGCAGCTTGTTTCTGAAATTATTATCCCGACCCTTAAAAAGGGCGATATTGTTATTTGCGACAGATTTGTCGATTCAAGTATTGTATATCAGGGAGAGGCGAGAAGACTCGGCACGGAGGTTATTTCAGATATTAATTTATTCGCTACCGACGGACTTGAACCTGATATTACTTTTTTTCTTAAAATTGACCCGGAGCAAAGTATCGAAAGAAAAAAAATTCAGGAAAAACTCGACAGGATAGAGTCTGAAAAAATTTATTTTCATAAAAAAGTTTTTTACGGATATATTTCTCTCGCGGAAAAGTTTTCAGAACGTATAAAAATAATCGACGCTTCTGCCGATATAAATACTATACATCAGAATATTACGGAGAATATTGAGAAATTACTTTTACAAAGAAGTTTTTAAGCGGCAAGGAGAGGTGTGAGGCAAATGGATTTAAAAATTACTGATACAAGAATTGAAAGTTTACCGGGTGTTACGGGAACAAAAGAAACAACGGAACAGCCTGATTTCAGCTTTACTTTAAATAAGGTCTCAGATGAGAATCTGATGCAGAGACTTCATCAGATGATGGATGATATATCAGTACAGGGGAAAAAACTCGCAGACCATATGGATATTAAGGATATGAAAAAATACAGGAGCATGATTACTGATTTTATAAATGAAGTTGTTACAAATTCTCATGAGTTTTCAAGAGAAAATTTCCTTGACAGGCGAGGCAGGCACAGAGTTTACGGTATTGTTAAACTCGTTAATAAAAAGGTTGACGATTTGGCGCAGGAACTTCTGAAAAAGGAAAAAGACCATATCGCTATTCTTGACAAAACGGATGAAATTCAAGGGTTGCTTCTGGATATTATTGTATAATGTGGAAAATATTACGGTTTTTGTGTTTTATCAAATAATTATTAAGCTTGGGGGAATTAGTGTTGGATATTTCAGATAAGTTTCAGGATAAACTGAAAAAGTTTTCTAAACAGGCAAAGGATACTTTTGATTACGCGAAAATGGAAATAAAAATTAAAGCGTATGGCAGAGAATGTAAAAAACGTTATACAAAAATAGGTATGCTTGTCTATGATTCACGCAAAAAAAGCAGTTCCGTAAACGGTGAGGAAATTGAACAGATATGCAGGGAAATTGATAAGTACAAGTACAGAATAAAGGTTATCCAGAAACAGATTGAGGATTTTAAATCCAAGGAGAAAAAAGAGAAGAATACTGAAAATTATACGGAAGACGAGGTTGTGTATAATTCCTTGCCCGAAAAAGAAACTGTTGTAAAATTACTCAGATTCTGCCCTGAATGCGGTATCGGTAATGAACAGTCTGTTAAAGCGTGCGTTAAATGCGGGCATAAGTTTGAAAAATGAAGAAAAACAGAAAGATTTTAAGATAATTAAAGGAATTGACCTCTAAAAATGTTTTTTTGACCATTGATTAGCACTCACGATGATTGATGGCTAACAAAATAAGATGTATAATTATTACAGTTAAAGGAGTCTATTAGACTTCTTTCGAAACTTCATATTGATATAAATATTGTTAGAAAAAAATATTTT
>CAYLJL010000208.1:0-3752 GCA_964384005.1 uncultured Lachnospiraceae bacterium
AGACAATACATTGTCCGGGGGAAAGAGAAAGTCTTTTGGCGGCTAACAGATAAATATCGGGAAACGCCTTTCCTCTTTTCACTTCCGAACCGCTCACAAAAGCGTCAAAAAGAGAAAACATACCGTTGTTTTTTAAAAACGGCTCGTAAAGCATTTTGGGCGAAGCTGTGCAAAGAGCGGTTTTCACGCCTTTTTTTCTTATGTACTCAATATATTCCCTGACAAACTTTTTAGGCTTCACATTAAAGCTGTATTCGTCTATAGCCATAGAATACCATTCGTCCATAATCTGTGAAACGCTTTCTTTAAAGCCGTATTCATTTTTTGTAAAAGAGGCCGCGTCGTAAAAACTCATTGAGCCGACCTTTTTAGAATATTCCTCCGGACTTTTAAGCCCCCTTTTTTTAAAGAAATCATCGTCGACTTTTCTCCATACATAAAGAGAATCGGCGATAGTTCCGTCAAGGTCAAAAACAGCGCCGTCAAAATTCAACATAAAACCCTCCGTCAATTTGTGGCAATCCTGTAATATTTCAGCCATTTTTTCATTTCCGCCGCCGCCGCCCTGACATCCTTTTCAGCGATAATAGCGGAAACCACGGCGACCCCGTCGATTCCGGTATTTTTAAGAGCGCCGATATTTTCGGCGTTTATTCCGCCGATTGCGACGACGGGAATATTTACACTTTTTTTAATTTCCGAAAGTTCCTCCGGTGTAACGGAAACAGTATTATCTTTCGTGGACGTGGGAAACAATGCCCCGACGCCTATATAATCAGCGCCGTCCCGCTGCGCCCTTAAAGCTTTTTCCACATTTCCGGCAGAGACGCCGATAATTTTATCCTCCCCGATAATTTTCCTGACAGCGCGAACAGGGAGGTCGCTTTGCCCTATATGTACCCCGTCGCAGTCCGCCGCTCCGGCAATATCGGCCCTGTCGTTAATAATAAGCGGGACATTGTGACTTTTGCAGATTTCCCTTATTTTAAGCGCCGTTTCAAAGAATTCTCTTGACGAGCTGTTTTTTTCTCTGAGCTGAACTATTGTAACTCCGCCGTCTATAGCCGACAAAACAGAGTCCTCAATTTTTCTGCCGGACATAAGACCCCTGTCCGTCACAAGATATAAGCCGTAATCAACATTTTTTTTATCCATAAACCCTCCTGTAAAACCTGTAAAACTGAACAAAAGACGTTTTTCGGCAGTCACCTTATCCGAGGTTCTCAGACCTTCATACCCGCCTTTTTGTAAAGCTCATAGAAATGATTTGTCGGGCCGTGGCCCTTTCCTGTTTCAAGGGAATGAAGAATAGCCTCCGTAATATAGGCCTTTGCTTTAGACACAGCGTCATACACGCTCTCCCCACGGGCGAGATTCGCCGTAACAGCGGAGGAAAGAGTACAGCCCGTGCCATGTGTATTTTTTGTGTCAACTCTTTTTGTTTTAAAACTTGAGAACTCATTTCCGTCAAATAAAATATCCTCGGCGTCGCCTATATAGTGTCCGCCCTTTACAAGAACGTTTTCAGCGCCCATTTTATGAATAATGACGCAGGCGTCTTTCATATCCTGTATAGTTTTAATTTCCATACCTGAAATTTTTTCCGCCTCAGGGATATTCGGAGTAATCAGAAAAGCAAGCGGAAGAATTTCCTTTATAAAGAACCCGACGGAACTTTCCTCCATAAGAGGACAGCCCCCTTTAGCGTACATAACGGGGTCAATAACCACGTTTTTTGGCTTATATTCCTCAATTTTCTGCTTTACAGCCTCCATACACCGAGGATTTGAGAGCATACCTATTTTAACGCCGTCAACGGGAATATCCTCAAAAACAGCGTCAATCTGTTTTTTTATCATATCAGGCGTAACGTCCAGAATATCAATAACCCTGCTTGTATTTTCGGCGACCACGGAAACAATAACGCTCATACCGAACACGCCGTGCGCCGAAAAAGTTTTAATATCGGCCTGAATACCCGCTCCTCCGCTGCAATCCGACCCCGCGATAGTCAGTACATTTTTCAAAACTTTTCCTCCTTTTTCCATAAATAAAATTCAGTCCCAAAGGGTGCCTTCAAGCTTTGAGTTTATTTCCTCCTCAAAGTCAAATTCCGTCTGAACATCCGTCATATCAAACTCGCCGCATTTAATGTCAAAATCCTTTTGAGTAACAACAGACAAATCAAAATTCCTCTCATATTTTTCGGAAAGTCTTGACACTATCTCATCTTTAAGGTTTAAAACTCTGTCAAAAAAACCTTTTTTGGAGCAAACCAGATAAATTTTATCATCAAGTATTTTAGGTTTAACCTGTAAAAGAAAACTTCTGTCGGCAATTTTAAAATTCTCTGTAAAAATCCTCCAGGATGAAACAACCTCTTTCATATCTTCCGAAACGGCTTTAGGCTTTGGTTTAGGGATGTCGGGTTTTTTCTCAGGTTCCGCATAAGACTGCAAAACGGCGTTTTTCTGAAAAAAAACGCCCTGTTCTATTTCTTTTCTCAGGCTTCTCATTTCAGCTTTAAGCCCTTCGATATTCTCCGCGCCGACGGGATTGCATATTTTAATACACTCAACCTCAAAAATAACCCGTGGATTCGAGGCATATTTAAGACTTCCCCGCAAAGCGGAAAAACTGTTTATAAGTTCAATAATAAAACCCCTGTCTGTTTTTTCTCCCTGTTCTTTGTACCTCATAATATTTTCTTTGGAAAACTCAAGGGCATAAGACCCTTCCGACACAGAAACGGCAACAACAATATTTCTGAGATGAAGTATAAAATCGTCTGTAAACCTTATAATATCCCGCCCGTCGGAAACCGCTCTCTCAATAATTTCCATACACTTTTCACCGTCTTGAGAAAAGAGCGCGTCAGTCATTTCAAAAAACACAGAAGAATCCACGGCGCCGCAAACGTCCAAAACCTTTTTCAAAGTAATTTCCTCGCCAAAATAAAAAGACATACACTGGTCGGTTATACTAAGAGCGTCCCTCATAGCCCCGTCGGAAATCTCCGCGATATAGCTGATTGCCTCATCAGTAACAGAAACACTTTCCTCATTCATATATTTTTTAAGAGTATCGCCTATTTCCTTTGCGGAAATCCTTTTAAAGTCAAATCTCTGACATCTTGAGTGAATAGTGACGGGAATTTTCTGCGGGTCCGTGGTAGCGAGTATAAACACAACATGAGCGGGAGGTTCCTCAAGAGTTTTCAAAAGAGCGTTAAAAGCTCCGATTGAAAGCATATGAACCTCGTCGATTATATAAACCTTATATTTGGCGTTAGTCGGCGGATATTTAACCTCTTCCCTGATTTCCCTGATATTGTCGACACTGTTGTTGCTTGCCGCGTCTATCTCAATCACATTCATATCGGAACCGCCGTCTATTCCCCTGCATGACTGGCACTCACCGCAAGGTTGTCCGTCGGAAGGGTCAGTACAATTTATCGCTTTCGCGAATATTTTAGCGACTGAGGTTTTTCCCGTTCCTCGTGTTCCGCAAAATAAATAAGCGTGGCTTATTCTTTCGGATATAATCTGATTGCGTAAAGTTTTGATAATATGCTCCTGTCCGACAACCTGTTTAAAATTTTTCGGACGCATTTTCCTGTAAAGCGCTATATATCCCAAAAAAAAGACCCCTTTCAAAACACGCTTTCTTATCGGGTTTCAAGTCTCTGTAATCTATCAGGAGACTATTTCCCTTCAGAACCGCTGTACACAAAAAAGGGTTCGTAAAAACGA
>CAYLJL010000209.1:0-3736 GCA_964384005.1 uncultured Lachnospiraceae bacterium
TAACTTGCTGTTTAATGTTATTTCAAAAAGCTTTTAATTTTTATGCGGGCGCCCTTTAAATTTTGATTTACTATTGACTTTTGTGAATAAAAGTAATATAATATTACGGAAATAAATTGTAATTATGGCAAGTCGCAAAATCTTTAGTGAAAAAAATATTTATTATAAACAGAATAGCAAAGATTGAGTTTTTATGCTTATATTATGGTGAATAACAAAATAATTTGCTGTTCACTACGACAATTCCGGAAAAATCCGGATAGAAAAAATATTTTATCTGATATTTTTTAACCCTTTCGGTGTTTGTAAGGCAAAACGCCTTTTGCTGACATTTTAAATAAAATATATTTTTCTCTCTATACCGGAATTGCTATAAATATGGCTGTATGCAGCTACAAAAAGCAAGCGAATTTATTACGTTTGCTATATAATCTGAAATCGTTGAAAGAGAGTAGTATATGTGTATGGCATTTTCAGAGAGAAAATGGCTGGTGTGAATTTTCAGTGCCGCACGTTGAAGTAGCTCTTGAGAACGGAAAGAGGGCATATTATGCTGTAGAATCCGTCGGTGAAAAAACACCGTTATTAAATTATTGAGTGCGCTTTTTGCGAATTCAGGTGGTACCGCGATTTTTCGTCCTGAGATTTTCTCAGGATGATTTTTATTTTTTGGAGGGAATTTTACTTATGGAAGAATTTGAAAAAAGATATGACGCTTTCTCTGTGGAAAAGCAACTTCAGACTAAATGGGAAAAAGAGGGAATATATGTATTTAAAAATGATAAATCACGTCCTGTATATTCTATTGATACTCCGCCTCCTACTGTGAGCGGCAGCCTGCATATCGGACATATTTTTAGTTATACTCAGGCGGAAATGATAGCGAGATATCGCCGTATGAGGGGGTATAATGTATTTTATCCTTTTGGTTTTGATGATAATGGACTGCCTTCTGAACGATTAGTTGAAAAAGAGTCGGGAATAAAAGCCAAAGACCTTACACGAAGTGAATTTATAAAAAAATGTGTTGAAACAACACAAAAATATGAAACGGAATTTAAAGATTTATGGAAATCAATGGGATTTTCCTGTGACTGGAATTTACAATATTCCACTGTCAGCGATAATTCGCAAAAGTTATCTCAACAGTCTTTTATTGAACTTGCCAGGTCAGGAAATGCTTATATTAAAGAATCTCCTGTGCTATGGTGTACCGAATGTCAGACGTCTATCGCTCAGGCGGAACTTGAAACAAGAGAAAAAGAGTCAACTTTTAATTATATTCCTTTTTATCTTGATGATGAACATTATATTGAAATAGCTACAACCCGGCCCGAATTGCTTTTTGGTGTTGTCTGCGTATTTGTAAATCCTGAAGATGAACGTTATAAGGAATATATAGGAAAAAATGTACGTGTTCCTCTTTATGATTTTGAAGTTCCTATAATCGGCGATGAAAAAGCAGCCATTGACAAGGGTACAGGCGCTGTAATGTGCGCTACTTTCGGAGATACTACAGATGTTGAATGGGTACAGGAGCATAATCTGCCTTATAAACAGGTGATGATGTCCGACGGTATGATTAATTCTTCCGTACCTTATATTGGCGGTATGTATGTTAAAAAGGCGAGAAAGGCAATTATTGAACTTCTCGCTGAAAAAAATCTGCTGTTAAAAACGGAGCCTCTCAGCCATATGGTCGCGGTTCACGAAAGATGCGGAACGGATGTTGAAATAATACCGTCCAAACAATGGTATATAGATGTTCTTTCAAAAAAAGATGAGATGCTTTTAGCCGGGGATAAAATTAAATGGCATCCTTCTGTAATGAAAAACAGGTATGTTAATTGGGTTGAAAATCTTAAATGGGATTGGTGTATTTCACGTCAAAGATATTTCGGGGTCCCTTTCCCTGTCTGGTATTGCAAGGATTGCGGAAAACCTCAGTTTGCTGATATAAAGGATTTGCCGGTTAATCCTCTTGAAAAAAAATATGACGGTGTGTGTGAGTGCGGATGTTCAGAATTTATTCCTGAGTCTTCTGTACTTGACACTTGGGCTACATCTTCAATTACACCTATTATTAATCGGGAAAAAGCAAAAGAGTATGGTGTTGATGACAAATTTTTGCCGATGAGTATGCGTACTCAGGCTCATGAAATTATAAGAACCTGGGCTTTTTACACGATTGCCAAAAGTCTTTACCACACAGGGGATATTCCATGGAATGACGCTATGATTTGTGGTTTTGTTTTGGCAAAACCGGGAGAGAAGATAAGTAAATCAAAGGGAAACTCAAAATTAACTCCTCAGGCGCTTGTTGAAACATATTCAGCTGATGTTATAAGGTACTGGGCCGCAAGCGCGCGTCTTGGTACGGATACTTTCTTTGACCAGAAAGAAATGCAGGAAGCGTCGAAACGTATTATTACAAAGTTATGGAATTCATCAAAGTTTGTTCTTTCTCATCTTCAGGATTTTTCTTTAGATGATAATCCTGAGCTTCTTCCGATTGACAGGTGGATAATAGAAAAAACAAATCAGACTTTGCTGGAAACTGAAAAATTGCTTGACCAATATGAAATTGGACTGGCAAGAAAGATTGTTGACGATTTATTCTGGAAAGACCTTTGTGACAATTATATTGAAATTGTTAAAGAAAGGCTTTATCGACCCGATATACACGGTATTGAAGAACGTAAGTCCGCTCAGAAGGCTATTTATTATTCTCTTTTAAACATACTTAAAATGTACGCTATTTATATTCCTCACATTACGGAATATATTTATTTAAAAGGTCTTAAAGATTTTGACGGGGCAAACTCTATTCATTGTACAATATGGCTTGATGTGAAAGAAATTGACAATAATATCGTTAAATTCGGAGAAGAAATAAAAAACGTTGTTTTTGAAAT
The DNA here is from genome assembly GCA_964384005.1 of uncultured Lachnospiraceae bacterium. Classification (GTDB taxonomy): domain Bacteria; phylum Bacillota; class Clostridia; order Lachnospirales; family CAG-274; genus MGBC114079. The sequence goes on from CAYLJL010000209.1 coordinate 2,916, forward strand.
GAGAAAGCAGAAATCTGATAATAATCTTTCCGTTAAAACAGAAATTGAGGAGCTTATAGTTCATGGCACCGCTGATTTTAAGGATTGGTTTATGCTTACAGAAAAAGATATAATCGCTTGTTCTCACGCTAAAACTATTAAATATGAATTATCGACTTTATAGCAATTTGCGGAATTTTCAGTGTGAAACAGTAAAATAATTTATGAAACCTCTTATCATGTTTGATTATGATAAGAGGTTTTTTGTGTACAGATATATCGGAAGGAAATTTATAAGCAAAGTTTATTGAAAACCAAGCGAGAGGATGATTATGCGGTGTTTCCTAAAAATAAATAAATTATAAAAATGTGCAGAGGATATAAAACATAAAACAGATAGCTTACTGAAAAACCTTTTTTTCCGTTATAAAAAAATATAAAAACGGCCGGCACAAAAGAAAACAGAGCTGAATAAATGTTATGAACTGTTACGTACTTTATAAAATTATTTAAAAATAAAATATTAAACTCTTTTGCAAAAAGTCCATAAATTACAGAACTGTATTTTAAAAGGGTAAATATTAAAAGCGCGAAAATCTGCTGACTTTTATTATTAAAAAAATAAAACGCGAAAATAAGTCCTATACCTAAGAAACCATAGTCAAATCTGAAAAATTCTGAGACAGCTATAAACAAGAAAATAACAGGGCAGGCAAACAGTTTTAGAATTTCATATTTTTTTAGAATTTTAAATATATAAATTCCCAGAACGGCTAACGCTAAGGTAAATAATATGTTTAGGTCAAAAAACAGATTTATTTCGTTTTTAAATGTTATATCGT
>CAYLJL010000210.1:0-3729 GCA_964384005.1 uncultured Lachnospiraceae bacterium
TATACAAGGATTTAATTCTGTTGACGGGATTGTTTCAGCTCAGGTTGATTTTTTTACTAAAAATATTAATCTTTTTGATTATTCCGAAAGTCTAAAAAATATTAACGCCGAAAATATCAATGAGGTACTTTATGAGTTATTTCGTGAAAATAACGTTGTATTAAGTCTTATAGTTCCTTAAATGATATTTGAAATTTATCAAGACTGTAAAAATGATGGAATCTGGTATGGATTGTTTAAAGCAATACCCCGACTTATAATTTTACGGGGGTATTGCTTTAAGAATATTTTAACTTATATATTGATTTATGTTAATTCTCAAAAGTTTTAGCGTGAGACAACAAAACAATTCATGGATATATCAGGTTTTATTAAAGTTTGTTTGTAAAAATTGATAAAGCAACATAGAAATAAAAATATTTTATTGGCGGTTACACAGAGTTAGCGTTTTTGTTTAACAAAAGCTGACTCACAAATCAATGGTTCCTTAGACGTTATATTTACTTTTTTTGACTGAATGAGGAAGTTTCCCGCTTTTTGGGGCGAGAGAGTACTTACTTTTGTAAAATGCCGTCGCTTATGAGTATTTTCGCAAAGCAGAAATACGATAGTCTTTGACTGATATTAGTATGATATAGTTTTTGGAGGTAGTTATGGAAAGTATAGCACAGGCGCCTGATATATGGTTTCCCAATATCGGTATAAGTTTTGAAGGCGTCGACAAAATAGCAATAAGTAATTTTTTGGGATTTGGATTTGATATTTATTGGTACGGTATTATTATTGCTTTTGGAATTCTGGCGGGTCTTTTTATTGCGCGATATGAGGCCGGCAGAACAGGTCAGAAAAAGGATATTTATACAGATTATTTATTATGGACGGTTGTTTTCTGCATAATAGGGGCAAGACTTTATTATGTTATTTTCAAATGGGATAATTTTAAGGATGATTTATGGAGTATATTCGCTATAAGAAACGGCGGACTCGCTATTTATGGTGGAATTATCGCCGCTGTTATTGTTTCTGTTATTTATACTAAAGTAAGAAAAATAAGTCTTGCAAAATTCCTTGACACCGCCGTTTTTGGCCTTGTTATAGGGCAGGTTATCGGACGATGGGGGAACTTCGTAAATCGAGAGGCTTTCGGAGGATATACGGATTCTTTTTTTGCTATGAGATATAAGGTTGAGCAGATAAAAGAAACCTCCAGCGAGGTTTTAAATAGTTTAAAAGAATTTAAAGTTGAGGGAACAGACGAAATTGTAAAATATATTCAGGTGCATCCTACTTTTTTTTATGAGTCTATGTGGAATCTTGGTCTTTTTATTATTATGAATTTATATAAAAAACATAAGAAGTTTGATGGGGAAATTATTTCTATGTATTTTGTAGGATACGGAATCGGCCGGTTTTGGATTGAAGGTCTAAGAACCGACCAGCTTATAATAGGTGATACGGGAATAGCTGTTTCTCAAGCGCTTTCTCTTGTTCTGGCGTTGTTTTTTTTATTTTTTATTATATATAACAGGCGTAAAAGAAAAGGGCAAATGTTTTTGCGTTGATTTTGCCAAAGAAAAGGTCATTTTTGAAAATTAAAACGTATGAGAAAGTTTAAAAAGCCAGTAGACGAATTGAGGAACATTTATCTGTATTTTGCGTAAAATAATTTTTATTTTTGAAATGCGCTGTATTTCCCTAAATTTAGAAAATAAATTACATTTGTAAAAAATACAAGTATTTCCTGCAAATGTTTTGCTTTCATATACGCTGAAATCAGCGTTTTTCTAATATATAAAAAATAAATTTCAGAAAATAGGGGCGTGTATTTACAATATATTTAATATATCATAAAAAATTAATATTTATAGTGTGGACAAATAACATAATTTGTAATATAATTAACTTTGTAATAAATTTGTCGTTTTTTATCATTTGTATACGTTAGAAAATTATTGAATGCATTACTTAAAAAATTCTTTAAAAAGTTGTATTATAAATATATAGCAAGTCACAAAATCTTTAGTGCAAAACAATAAAAGAATTCTCTTAATGTATCGGAGTTTATTAAAATTTTTCGGTTCATTATTTTATTGTTTCGCTATAGATTATTTTATTGTTTCGGAGGTAGAAGTATATATGTTTACTAAAGATATTGGTATTGATTTGGGCACGGCAAATACTCTTGTGTTTGCGAAAAATAAAGGTATTATTGTTAATGAGCCTTCTGTTGTTGCCATTAATTCGGTTACTCACGAGGTTTTAGCCGTTGGCAACGAGGCTAAAGAAATGATTGGAAGGACTCCGGCCTCAATAATTGCCACAAGACCTATGCAGGAGGGAGTTATCGCTGATTTTGAAGTTACGCAGGCTATGCTTAAATATTTTGTAAATAAAGCTGTTCCAAGAGGATTATCTTCTCCAAGAATAGTTATTTGTATACCGTCGGGAGTTACTGAAGTTGAAAAAAGAGCTGTTATTGAGGCGGCGGTAGCCGCGGGCGCAAAAGAAAAAAATACTTATCTTATAGAAGAACCTATGGCGGCCGCTATCGGCGCCGGACTTCCGGTTGAGGAACCCGTTGGAAGCATGGTTGTGGATATTGGCGGCGGTACCAGTGAAGTCGCTGTTATTTCACTTGGCGGAATAGTAACGAGTATTTCCGTAAAAACAGCTGGTGATAAATTTGACTCTTGTATCGTAAACTATATTAAGAAACAATATAATCTCGCGATAGGTGAAAGAAGTGCGGAGGATATTAAAATTTCCATAGGCTGCGCTTATCTTGAGTCTGAAGACCGCAAGACTATAGAAATAAGAGGACGTGATTTGGTTTCCGGACTTCCGAAAACAATCACAATTTCTTCAAAGGAAATTCTTGAGGCTTTGAGCGAGCCTGTAAACGTTGTTGTTGACGCTATAAAATCGACTCTTGAAAAGACTCCTCCGGAGCTGGCTTCGGATATTATGGAGTCAGGTATCGTTCTCGCAGGAGGAGGGGCGCTTCTTAAAGGACTTGACAAGCTTATTTCAAAGGAAACCCTTATGCCCGTTAAAATTTCTCCTGAACCTTTAAATTGTGTTGCGCTTGGTACAGGTCTTGTTCTTGAGCATATAAATACTTTGAGGTCTGTTCTTATTTCTTCACAAAAATTGAAAACGAAGTAAAAATTTATTCATTATAGCAAAACAATAAAAGAATGAACAGAAAGGGTTTTAATAAAATCTAATATATTAATGGATTGTTTTATTGTTTTGCGCTGAGAATTTTGCGATTGCTATAAAATTGATAATTAAGGAGAGTTCCGTTTTGAACTTTTTAAAAAATCATAAAAAATTGGTTATACCTATTGTTTCGGTGCTGTGCTTATTTATGATTTCTTTTTCAATGAACAGAGCCGAGCCTACTTTTTTTGAAAGCGGTATAGGATATGTTCTGGCGCCTGTTCAAAGTTTTAACACTTCTGTTACGGATTGGATTTCAAGTAAATTTAACGCCCTTATAAATATAAACGATATTGAGAACGAAAATGAAAAACTCAAAGAGGAAATTTATGAGCTTCAGACAGAGGTGGCTCGTCTTAAACTTATTGAAGATGAAAATAAAAAACTTTCGGAAATGTTAAAGATGGACCAGAAATATTCTGATTATCCGAAAGTAGGCGCGAGAATTATAGCCAAAGACACAAGCAACTGGTATGATGTTTTTCTTATTGATAAAGGCTCTAACGA
>CAYLJL010000211.1:0-2770 GCA_964384005.1 uncultured Lachnospiraceae bacterium
TTTTGTTCTGGAATTACTGTAAATTAAAAAATAGCACCGGTGCCGTGTTTTTTTTAAATAATTTTTGCTTTCTAATATGTCAGCGTTTCCTTTAATTTATCGTTCCTCTTATAAGTTATTCCGGAAGAATTGTTTTTATTCAATAAATTTTAAGAAAATATTGATTAAACAGACTTCTCTCGAAACCTTACGGCAATTTTGAAAGAAGTCTGTTTAATGTAACCTTACCAATATAAAGTTTCGAAAGAAGTATAATATATCCCTCGGCTTTTTAGTTTTATATCCTTATATCCGAAATATCAATATTATTTTCTAAGGCTATTTTTTCAAGGTCACTATATTCCGGCTTTATTTTTATAACTCCATAACCTTTAGATTCTTTTACTCTTATATCCCCATACTCCGTATGTACTGTTTTCTCAGATTTTTCTAAAACATATCTGTTTAAAATATTTTCTCTTATTCCTATTGTGGATGTATGTTTAAATATAAGCCTTAGCATTTCTTCTTTATTATCCTCTCTGCAAATGCAAGTAAGCATAACGGCCGGTCTGTTCTTTTTCATTCCAATGGAAGATGTAAATACTTCTAAAGCTCCGGCAATAAAAAGTCTGTTTATCGCAAAACCTATTCTTTCACCTGTCATATCGTCAAGGTTACATATAAGCTCAACAACTTTTTCGGTTTTATTATCCTCTGTTTCTCCCGAAAAAACTCTGATACAGTTAGCTACATCAAAGTCCTTGGTTCCAAGTCCATAACCTGTCTTGAAAACCCTCATAACAGGCATTTCCCTGAATTCAGAGACAAAATACTTTAAAAGAGCCGCTCCCGTAGGCGTGCATAATTCTCCGTCAATATTGTCCGAATATATCGGAATATCTCTCAATATATAAGCTGTGGCGGGTGCTGGTACGGGAAGTATTCCGTGAGCGCATCTAACCTGCCCTTTTCCAGTATTTATAGGAGAAGATATAATTTTTTCAACATTTAACGCCTCGATAAGTATACAAACCCCTACAATATCAGCCACTGCGTCCATTGTGCCAACCTCATGAAAATGAATATCCTCAATTTTACAGCCGTGTACTTTACTTTCTGCTTCTGCAATAAGCTGATAAACAGAGATGACATCGTTTTTTACTTTTTCGGATAAGTTTAAATGTTCTATAATATGTTCAATATCTTTTAAATTAGTATGTCGATGAGTGTGGTTATTATGAATATGTTCATTTTCCTCTGCAGAGCCTATTGTAACTTTTATATGAGTACCAGTTATACCGCATTTCTTTTTTGTTTCTTTCTCAAAGTGTACTTCAGGGATATTAAGAGAATTAAGTTTTTTTATGATTTCATCAGGCTCAGGACACAACTCCAAAAGAGCCGACATAAGCATATCTCCTGCCGCCCCCATATTACATTCTATATAAATTGTTTTCATATTGTTTTATCCCCCTATATGGTTAATCATGCTTGCCAAATAACCGGCGCCGAAGCCGTTGTCAATATTAACAACACTCACTCCGCTTGCGCAGGAATTAAGCATTGACAAAAGCGCAGACAATCCGCCAAAAGAAGCTCCGTAACCGACGCTTGTAGGAACAGCGATAACAGGACAGTCCGCCAGACCTCCGACAACACTCGCTAAAGCGCCTTCCATACCCGCTATGGCTATAATAACCTTAGCTTTCATAATATCCTCTGAATAAGCAAGAAGTCTGTGTATTCCCGCGACTCCCACGTCATAAATTCTTTTAACTTTGTTTCCCAATACTTCGCAAGTAAGAGCCGCTTCCTCGGCGACAGTCATATCGCTCGTACCTCCGGTTATAACAAGTATTGTATCCTTGGCGTCGGGTTCGGGTATTTTTCCAATAACTCCTATTTTTCCAATTTTATAATACTCAAGATTTATATAATCTTTAACATAGTCAGCCGACTCAAATGATAATCTTGTTATCAGAACATTTTTTTGTCCTTTGGCTAACAGCGCTTCTGAGATTTTTACAATTTGTTCCGGAGTTTTTCCTTCACCATATATAACCTCAGAAACACCCTGTCTGATTCCCCTGTGATAATCAGGCTTAGCAAAGCCGAGTTCTTCAAAAGGCTCAATTTTCAATTTAAGTTCCGCCGTTTCCGGGCTGACTCTGCCTTCCGCAACGTCTTTCAGAAGTTTTTTTATTCCGGATTTATTCATAACTACCTGCCCTTCAAATCTAAAAGTACACCTTCAAAAAACGGTTCTAATTTATGTAAAATTTCGGTTCTCAAGTTAAACGCTTTTTCAATTTCACTTTCTTTAAATTGTAATTTCGCAATACTATAATACATTCTTACCCTAAAATCATAAAATCCCATTTTAAACAAAATATCTTCCGCCTTTTCTATTTTTATAAGTTTATCGTCCGTTATTTCGTTTCCCGTATAAATGCGAGTGGCAAGACAGGCATATGCCGCTTTATTATATGTAAATAATCCCGCCTCCCGTGAAAGCTTACGTACATTTTCTTTTGTAAGTCCGCACTCTCTTAACGGAGATTTTATATTAAGCTCGCCTAAAGCTTTAAAGCCCGGTCGTTCGTTGATATCATCAGAAGCGTTTGTCCCATCAATAATTGTAGTATAACCGTCTGCCCTTGCCCTATTTTTTATAGCTGTAAAAATTTCATTTTTGCAATAATAACATCTGTCGTTCGGATTGCTTCTTATATCTTCACTCTTTAATATATTTAATAATATTATTTCTAAATTGACACCTGTTTCCTTC
>CAYLJL010000211.1:2780-3718 GCA_964384005.1 uncultured Lachnospiraceae bacterium
AAGTTCAAATTCTGGCTGAAACTGTGTTTTAACATAATATGCCTTTATGTCGGCATTACATTTTTTTGCAGCGTACAAAAGATAAGAAGAATCAACACCACCGGAAAATCCAAGAGCAATTTTATTATTTTTCTCAAAAAAATTTTTTAATATCATAATATTTGATTATCCTTTTTTTAAAAAAGGCGGTTTCATTTTTATATAAAACCACCCTTTTTATGAATTGCTGTAATAAAATAATTAACGTTTTTTTAACAGAGCATTTCTTACAATACCTTCAGGGTCTTTAACAAACAAAATAATAAGCCAAATTAAGAGTCCCAGCGCAACGACTGAAAATCCTAAATATGTATCATTTAACATATCCGTAAGAGAAGGTGTAAAATATTCTGACTGTATTTTTACATATTCAAAAACCGCGTCTACAAACCACATAATAAAAGCGCCCCAATACATAAGACATAAATTACCGAGTTTCATATTATTATCGAGTCCTCTATTGTACCACACAATAGTAGTGATAATGGCGGCAAATATAGTTATAAGCAAAGTCATAATATTATACCTCCCGCTTTATTGTCTTTGCCTTGACCTCTCTTTTTTCCAAAGCGTTTGATATAAGAATCATACCGCCCCAAACAGCGGTTACAAAACAAGCCATAAGAACTCCCGTTGTTGCCATTTCGTAAAATATTTCTCTCATGCTTTCAGAATCAGCAGAGTTTGTTAAAAAAGGAAACCAGGGAACAAGCTCTCCATGCCACATATGCTCAAAGGCAAGAAGCGCCGAACCGCCCCAAAGCATATTATTAAGCCATTTTAGTTTTTTTGAGAATTTAATTTTATCATCAGATTTAACATCTGTACTTTTCTCTTTCTTCTCAATAACTTTTGTCGCGATAGTCGTTGCAACAGCTTCAACCGCAGGTACTACAAAA
>CAYLJL010000212.1:0-3652 GCA_964384005.1 uncultured Lachnospiraceae bacterium
AAACGCCGAAAGCGTTAAGAAGCATTGAATTAAATATTTTTTTTAGCGAGATTTGCGCAAGTGTGAAGTTTCGAAAGAAGTCTATTAAAAAAATCCGAACGGCGCTTTACAATTATATTAAATTTTTTATATTTATTTGAAATGTGAATTTTAAAGTAGTATAATAAAGAAAATGCCGCACAAAAGATAATAAAACCATATCAGACCTGTTCAATAACCTCCGTAATGCCGCCGGACAGACCTTTTTCCGCCATACTTTACTTAATTTTTCTGAAATACCGCTATGAGTATTCCCGCAAAAATTAAGTTTCGTCTGACAAAAAAATCTCGCGTCAATCATTATCACGGTGGTTTTTAAACAGGTCTGTTAAAAGAATTACAGCGGGACAACAAAAGAGTGAATATATTGGCAGGCCGCAAAGTCTTTATTGTTTTGAGCTGATGATTTCCCGGACTGCCGTAATGTCGTCTGCTATAATTTCTGAAAAAGTCATCTCTTTTGTGGTTTTGACTTTTTTGACAGTCTGAATATTTTTATTTTGATTGGAGTGAATTGGAAAAATGTATTTTAAAAAATTTTTAAGGCTGATTATATTTTCAGCTGTGCTGTGTTTATCGTTTATGCCGGCTGTCTTATGCTTTGCCACAACGTCAAATTCTTCTACTCTGTTATATAAATACGGCGAGAAAGAAACTCTCACAAAGGGCGTTACATACGAAAAAAGCAGCAGGCTCTACAAAGACGGCTGGGTAGACGTTTATCTCCTTACTATGGATATGCAGAATACTAACGGAGTTCTGGACGTTATAGAATCCACCACCGACCTGGGACTTAAAAAAACCGTTCAGGCTTTCGCTACGGAAAACAACAATGTTATTGCCGCCGTAAACGGCGATTTCTTCGGCTCGGGAAATCCTATGTCAAGTATGGGACAGGTTTACGAAAACGGTAAATTCAAACAAACCCAGAATTATTATAACGGTACGGAAAACAGGTATGCCTCTTTTCTTGTTGACGGGACAATACCTTTTATAGATTATGTGAAATCAAGTCTCGTTTTTTACGCAACAAACGGGCAGACTATTGAAATTCAGGCGAAAAATAAATACACTAATTTTTCAAAAGCCGTATATTTTGACAGGGAGGTTCTGACTTCTACCGCTTCTATCGACAAAAGAGTTTCCGGCCTTTATAAAATAGTTGTGGAAAACAATTCCGTTACTTACGTTTCGGGCGCCGGCGAAACTGTCAATATCCCTGAAAACGGTTATGTAATCGTTATGAATCAGAGTGTGGCGCAGGAAAAACTTCAGTATTTCCAGAAGGGGCAGGCTGTAGGGTTTAACGAAAACGGTACTTTTGTTTTCAGACCCGATAAAAAACTTTCGGAAATTGATTTCGGTATTTCCGGCGGCGGCGAAATCCTGAGAAACGGCAAGATTGTCTACAACGGTCTTATTTTTAAAGACAGAAATCCACGAACAGTTGTAGGCGTCGACAAGGACAAGAAAAATGTCTTTATTATGTGCATTGACGGAAGAAACAAAAGTATCGGTATGACCCACGACGAAACAGGCGTTCTGCTCCTTGAGTACGGCGTGTACGACGCTATACATCTTGACGGGGGCGGTTCTACGACGATAGTTGTTAAACGTGAGGGACAAGAACAGCCGTCTCTCCAGAATGTCCCCTCTGACAGCGGACAGCGGCAGGTCGCTAACGCTCTCGCCATTAAAGCCGTAAATGTTCCTACCGGAATTGTTACCGAGGGAAAACTTACTGTGTCAGGAAGTGACGACGGATATTTATTTATAGACGAAACATCTGTCATTGATATTGTCGGTTATGACGAATATCACAATAAAACCGATTTTGATATTTCAGAAATCGAGCTTAAAATTACAGGCGTTGAGGCCAGTATCGAGGGGACAAGGGTAACTCCGATTACAGAGGGAACCTATACTCTTGACGCTTACCTCAACGGTACATGGATTGGAGCTTTGAACGGAAAGGCTACCTCAGCCGTTTCCACTATCAAGGCCAGAGCCCTGAACAATAAACTTGACATCGGGGACTCAACTTATCTTGTGGCGACAGCCTACAGCAAAAACGGATTTTCCTCAGAACTTGATTATACAAACATTGACTGGAGTCTTGACAATCCATCCGCGGGAATTATTGAAAACGGAAAGTTTACGGCAACCTCGGAGGGAAGCGTTACAATTACCGCTGAATACAAGGATTTTACATCAAGCTTTGTTTTAAATATCGGAAAGGTTATTGAAACGGCGGCTTCTTTTGAGGAAAACGCTCCTGTTTCTTTCGCTGTGTATCCCGAGAATACGGGTATTTCCGGAGGGGCGGGAATTACCAACGCTTATTATCATGACCAGAGCAGGTCGGCTATGCTGAGTTACAATTTTATACCTAACTCAACTGTGACACAGGCGGCTTACGCTCAGTTTTCCTCTCCTTACTCAATTAAAGACGCTTCTGCTGTTAATTTATGGGTTAAAGGTGACGGAAGCGATAATCTCCTGAAGCTTAATATCGTTGACGCCGCCGGAAACACCTATAATGTTGACGTTGTCGACAAGCTTGATTTTACCGAATGGAGAAATTTTACTGCTTCTATTCCGGAGGAGGCTGTTAAACCCGTTTCTATTTCTAAATTCTATGTGGCTTCTCTCGGAACGACAGAAGCTATATCCGGAACGGTTTATATTGATGAGATTACAATATATGTATACAAGGGCGGGGACGACGAAAACTCGTCAACTTTTGCGGATATACTGAGACAGTCTGTCGACGGTGCCCCGGAAAGCGGTTATGAGGATATTACGGTATTCGGACAGACGGCTAAAAGGTACGGCGATAATATTGATTATGTTCAGTCGAGGGTTGTGTCGGAAATGCAGAAAAACGCGAGGGCTATGTATTTTGTCGGAGACTCTCTCGTTCAAAATGATTTGTCTGTTCCATGCGTACAGTGGAGCAACGCTTATTATACGACAAACACGTCGAACGTGTCTTTAATAAGCATAGCTACGGGTAACGGAAATATAAGAAACGCTAATCCGGACCAGTGGAGATGGTTCCAGAGTTATCTTAAAGATTTCAGTAAAAATAATATTATAATCGGTATGGATAAAAACATATGGGGAAGCAACGCCGTAAATCTTACCGATACAAGGGAAAGATTTATTTTCCACAAAATTTTAAAGGATTTTGTCAAGGAAACAGGAAAAAATGTTATTGTTGTTTCCGCTACAGGTTATAATACTTCTTCGGAGGTCTACGACGGAGTCAGGTATATAAACTTAAACGGTTTGTCTTCTCAGAACAGCAATAATCTTTCTGATTTTAAATATCTCAGAGTCAGGGCGAACGCAGACAGCATGATTTATGACATAAAAAATGTGTTCTGACCTTACTGATTGACTATAGAAAGAGCGCGGTTTTTATAAGCCGCGCTCAGCGTGTCGACTTTGTCGACACGCTTGCAGGAAATACAAGTATTTCCTGCATTTCTCAAAATCTGCGTGCCAGACTTTGTCTGGCGACTTGATTTTGTTTTGTATGAAAATTATGACTTTTACGGAAATGACAACGTCATTTCCTGAAGTCAAATTTTCTCCTCAGATGGGCAAA
>CAYLJL010000213.1:0-3643 GCA_964384005.1 uncultured Lachnospiraceae bacterium
GCGCCTGTAGAAATTTCAGCCTGAATTTTAGACACATTTGTAAAAGTAACATCTTTGATAACAATGGAAGTCACCGGAGTAACATCTTTAATTATACCATTTTCCAGAGTTGCCCCTGTAACTTCGGCTTTGGTCAAATCAAGTGCTTGTGTTTTTCCGTCTTTAAATACAAGAGTAATACTCTTTATATTATAAAGTTTCGTATCGTCTTCAACTTTTCCAAGAAGTGACACTGTAGCGTCAGGATTAACTTTCTGAACAGCGTCTTTTATACCATCAATAGGATAAGTAACCTTTGTAGGCTCACCTGTATAATCTCCAAGAAGCAGCGCGTCCGCGAAATTTCCGGCAATAACGACATTTGCCGTATTATTTTTCAAAGGCAATATACCGTCATTTTCAAGAAGTACCAGTGTTTCCTCCGCAACATCTTCCGCTTTGTCAACATGTTCGTCTGTTTCTATAACACTTGACGTAATTTTTCTGTACGGACCGCCGTCTGCGTCAAACTCACCTGTTCTGAATCTCTGGAGGAAAAGCTCATAAACAGCGCGGTCAAGTTCTCCCTCTGTGAGATAGCCTTTTTCCATCATTTCAGCGCCGTCTGCCTGAACCGCCATGTAACCGCTGAGATAACACTCATTGTTCAGACCGTTTTTAAAAGCTTCCGCCAGATAAGCGCCTTTATCTGACGTTGTGTTTCCAAGAAGACCGTTTTTATAATAATTATTGTTAACAAGGTCGTCTCCGGCGCCGCAGTCGCTTGTAACATAACCGTCAAAACCCCAGTTGCGTCTTAACAAATCCTGAAGCAGATAAGAATTTGCTGCTGAAGGTTTATAGTTATAAATAAGGTTATCTTTGCTGCCTCTGTAAATAGTAGTAGCGTTATAAGACGCCATTACAGAACCGGGCATAACTTCTTCGGTAATATTCTGGAATACTCTTGTATAATAGTTTCTGAAGTTAAACTCTGACATAAGAGATGAACCGCCCCTGCGGTTTGTTTCATTATTGTTCGCGGCAAAATGCTTAGGGGTTGCGATAGTTTTCAGATAGCCGCCGCTTTCTTCCTCTGTATCATCGGTTCCCTGCATACCCTTTACAAAAGCTATGGCAATCTGACCTGACAAATAAGGGTCTTCTCCGAAAGACTCCTCATTTCTTCCCCATCTTGGGTCTCTTGCCAGGTTTACCGTGGGGCTCCAGTAAGAAAGATTATATCTGTTATTTTTTCCTCTTGCCTCGTCAGATATAATATCCGCCATATCTTGTATAAGTTCCGGATTCCATGTATTGGACATAGAAAGAGCTGTTGGAAAAGAAGTAGCCTGTTTTTGTCTGGCCACGCCGTGCAGAGCCTCGCTCCAATATTTATAGGCGCTGACTCCCAGTCTCTCTATAGCGGCAGACTGATAGTCAAGCTGTGCGAGCTTTTCCGCTGTTGTCATTCTGGATACAAGGTCGGCGGCTCTTTCCTCAAAGGAGAGACTTTCGTCCAGATATGCGGGGTTATCGTCGATATCGGCGTCAGGATTGTCATCTCCGGGATTATCGCCGCCGAACGGAGCGACAGGGTCATCTGAAACACCGCTCTTATAAATTTTTATGTAGGCATAATTACCGCAGTATGTCTTTTGAGCGCTTGTAGTTATCTCAATTGTCACATTGCCGCTTACCGCCGTTGTGGAAAGGCTTCTCGTATATGGAGTACAGCCTGACCATCCGTCGTTATACCAGCTTCCGTTATTAACATTATCAACTGTAGCGATTTCCGTACCGCCCACTTTTATAACCGCCTTAGCGTCTTTTTCACATCCTACCCATAAATCAAGCGTATCAAACCCCGTACCGTTTAAATCTATGGAAGGAAGGGTAAGTACAGCGTGGGCGTCGCTGTCATTGGTAGTCCTTAGATTGTTGGTTTTCAAAAGCTGAATACCGTTCACATCAACTAACTGCATCGCTCCGCTGTCGCCTGCAGTAATAGAATTTTCTCCCAAATACAAAAACAGCGAGCCATTCGCGCCGGTTTTAACCGTTCCATAATCGCTGTCGGCAAAAACCGGAGTTGCCGTAGTCACTATACACGAAAAAACCATAGCGACTGCCATCAGCAACGAAAAACATCTTTTGATTTTCATAATTCTTTCGCCTCCAAACATTATTTTAATATCGTATATTGCTATAAACAAGCAAATATATAAAGTTTTACCCTCTTTTTAAATTTACCTGTTCATAAGTTAAGGAAATGCCGATTAATTTGCGTCACTTCTTAATTGCATCGAAATTGCTGTAAGTAGACACCAATTAATATAGCAAAACAATAAAAGAATAAACAAACAAGCTTTAACAAAACTTGATATATTAAAGAATTCTTTTATTATTTCAAATTAAAAATTTTTCAAATTGCTATAAATCTAAAAAAATATTTTCAGCGCCATTATATCAGCGTTTCCTCAAAAATTATTTTTAATAATAGACTTCTTTCGAAACTGCGTTATTGCTGCAATTCCGGAAAGTTTTGAAAGAAGCCTATTATTAAATCATTGTTTTCCTAAGTATCCTCTTTTATAATAACATATAAACCGACGTAATGAAAGCCATAAAAATATAAAAACAAGCCAAAAGTTGCTGTAATAATATGCCTTATTTTTTCCAAAAAAAACACCTGTCAATCGACTGTGTAGAAGTAATAAACAAGCAAAATTTAATAAGCCCTCATCGTCAATTTTTTATTCATCACCTTGTGTAAATACAATATAAGAGTGTATAAAAAAATTTTTTCTATACACCCTGAAAATTTTCAAATTATCATCAAAACACTTTGTCTTTAAACACGAAGAGTCCGTTTCAAGTTGGAGGTATTGCCCAACACTGAACATAAGAGCGGCTGATTAATTAGCATAATATATTTAAAACATTTTTAGTACAAATAAAGCTGTTGATATATTGAAGGCCTATATCAAAAATCTTAATTTAGTTACTTTAAGATGTTATAAAAGATATAAAAAGCTAATTAATCAGCCGTTTAAAAATTATCATAATATGCGGAAATATCTTATAGTCAATCAACTTGTTCATTTTTTAAGTTGATTGACTATAAATTCAGTTCCTTTAACAGTTTTCCCATAACCGGCTTTCCCCGCCTTGTAAAATCAAACCGTCAAATTCCTGTTCTAAATCCTTTTTCTGCCGTATTTCAAAACTTTGTACACCTGACAGAGAAAGCATTTTTTCATGTTCCACAAATGCCCCCTGTACGGACAGTACTGCTATTTTCATTTCTTATTTTCCCCTTTCGGCCATGAGAAGCTCAATTTCCTGCTCATTAATGCCCACCATAGCCTCTCCTAAGTCTTCGGACAGCTCTGCCAAAAGTTTGGCGTCGTTAAAGCGTGTAACAGCCTTTACGATAGCTGCGGCACGTTTTCTCGGATTACCTGACTTGAAAATGCCTGAACCTACAAATACACCCTCTGCCCCAAGCTGCATCATAAGTGCCGCATCAGCAGGTGTGGCAACTCCTCCTGCCGCAAAGTTTACTACCGGCAGTCTTTTGTTTTCATAAACATATTTCACAAGCTTATAAGGAACTTCCAATTCCTTTGCCGCCTGAAACAATTCATCTTCTCTCATAGAT
>CAYLJL010000214.1:0-3628 GCA_964384005.1 uncultured Lachnospiraceae bacterium
TGTAGGGAAAGATACTCTTTTATACAGAGCGATTAAAGCTGATAAACTTACTTCAATTATTTTTTACGGTCCACCCGGAACAGGAAAAACAACTCTTGCAAAAATAATTGCGAATTCTACAAAAAGTGAATTTGTCCAGCTTAACGCGACTACTTCCGGAATAAAAGATATTAAAGAAACTGTTGAAAACGCAAAAAATCTTTTTGGAATGTCGGGAAAAAGAACTATTCTTTTTATCGACGAAATTCATAGATTTAATAAATCTCAACAAGATGCGCTTTTACCCCATGTTGAGGACGGAACTTTGACTTTTGTCGGAGCAACAACGGAAAATCCTTATTTTGAGGTAAATAAAGCTTTATTGTCAAGAAGTATAATTTTTGAGCTTAAACATCTCACTTTTCATAATATAAAAGATATAATAAAAAACTGCATTGAGGATAAGGAAAACGGGTTCGGCGCCTTAAAAGTAAATATAACAGAAGAAGCTTCCAATTTTATTGCAGATATGGCAAACGGCGATGCGAGAGCCGCTTTAAACGCTGTTGAGTTAGCGGTATTAACGACAGAAAGAAATAGTGATGGCATATTATTTATTGATATTTCAACAGCTCAGCAGTGTATTCAAAAAAGAACTCTTAATTATGAAAAAAACGGGGATAACCATTATGACACAATTTCCGCCTTTATTAAAAGTATGCGTGGCAGCGATCCCGACGCGGCTATTTATTATCTTGCGAAAATGCTTTATGCCGGAGAAGATATCAAATTTATCGCACGTAGAATTGTTATTTGCGCCTCAGAAGATGTAGGAAATGCCGATCCGAGAGCCTTACAGGTTGCCGTTTCCGCATTTGAAGCAGTAAATATGATAGGTATGCCCGAAAGCAGGATAATTTTGGCACAGGCAGCGGCTTATGTAGCGTCCGCACCTAAAAGTAACTCTGCTATTCTTGCTATTGATAAAGCAATGGAGGATGTTAAGAGTATTCAGACATCAGGCGTACCAAACCATTTAAAAGACGCTCATTATAAAGGAGCCGCCAAGCTGGGGCATGGTGAAGGATACAAATACGCCCACGACTATGAAAATCATTATGTTAAACAACAGTATTTGCCCAACGAGGTTGCTGATAAAAAATATTATGTTCTGTCAGATAATGGTTATGAGCGAAAAATTAAACAATGGCTTGATTTTATTGCAGTGAGACAATAAAAAAATGTACAGACCGACTTTAATAAAACCTGATATATTAAAGAATTCTTTTATTGTTTAGCACTAAAAATTTTGTGGCTTGCTGTATATCCTGAAAATATTAAGAGGCATTTTACTATGAAAAAACAAGTATTTAATCCATATCTTCCAAGTTATGAATATATCCCTGACGGAGAACCCCGCATTTTTAACAACAGACTTTATATTTTCGGAAGTCATGATAAATTTAATGGAAAAGAATATTGTGAAAATGATTATGTCTGCTGGTCAGCTCCTCTTGATGATATTTCCGATTGGAAATATGAGGGTATTATCTATAAAAAAGAACAGCATCGCGGTATTGTAAATGATAAAGTCATTTTATACGCACCCGATGTTATACAGGGAAAAGAAAAACGATTTTATTTATTTTATTCCGTTGCAAATTCGTCTGTTATTTCTGTTGCGGTTTGCGATAAACCGGCAGGAAAATATCAATATTATGGAGATATTCATAGTAAAGACGGTAAAATTATGGGATTTGACAAGGGAAACTATTTTCAGTTTGACCCAAGCATATTTATTGATGATGATGGCGAAATTTATCTTTATTCCGGATTTTGCGGAAAAAAAACGGTTGACGAAAAAGGCCGGCTGTTTATTGGGGCACACGTATGTACTCTTAATGAGGATATGCTTACTGTAAAGACAAGGCCTAAGGTTATTTTATCGAGAGATGATTGTCCTGAGGGGGCAAAATTTTTTGAAGCGTCGTCTATGAGAAAAATCAATAACTTATATTATTTTGTTTATTCCGCAAGAATAACAGGACTGCATTATTGCACAAGTAAATACCCTGACAGGGATTTTACATACCGAGGCAGAATTCATTCTCCTTCAGACATAGGAATTAACGGACATACAGAAGAAAATCCCGCTTATCCTGTCGGAAACACACATGGAGGACTTGTATGTATAAATAAACAATATTATATCTTTAACCACAGGTTTACAAATGGAACTTCTTTTTGCAGGCAAGGAGTGGCGGAACCTGTTTTTATAGGAGAAAACGGATATATAAAACAAGTAGAAGCTACAAGTTGCGGTTTAAATGGTAAACCTCTTTTGGGAAAAGGAGAATATCCTGTTTATATAGTGTGTAATCTTATGGATACGAACTATTATAAAAGTCTTGAGGAAAAGAAAAAAAACAAAACATTTCTTACTCAAAGCGGAGAAGACAGAGAATATGGTGAAAATCAATATATTACTAATTTTCACAATAATTGCATTGCCGGTTTTAAGTATTTTAACTTTGAGAATTTTAAGGGAATTTCCTTCAGGATAAGGGGATTTGCAAAAGGAAAAATATTTATATCTCTTTCAGAAAAAGGTGATTTTATAGGGGAATGCGATATCGATATTAATAACGTGAATTGGTTTGATGTTTATTCTGAATTTAATATTCCTAATGGTATAAACGCTTTATTCTTCAAATATGTAGGTGAAAAGTTTATTGAAATTATATCTTTCAGACTATTTTAAATTAAAGCTTGTTTAAAAATTATAAAAAAATATTTAGCAGTTTTATGGCAAGTCGCAAAATCTTTAGCGCGAAACAACAAAATAGTTCTTTGATATATAAGATTTTATTAAAATTTATATATTCATTCTTTTATTATTTCTCTATAATTATTGGGGGTTTATTTAATGAAAAGTAAGTTTGAAAAAGCTCTTGAAAATCGTAAAAAAGGCTATAATTGCTGTCAGGCTGTTGCCTGCGCGTACAGTGATGATTTTGGAATTGATGAGGAAATTATGTTTAAAATATCCGAAGGTTTCGGCTCCGGTATCGGGAATATGCAGGGAATGTGCGGCGCGGTTTCGGGAGCGGTCATTCTCGCCGGACTTAAAAACAGTGCAGGTACAAAAAATACAACTACAAAGGCTGATACATATAAAATTATAAAAGAACTTGTCAAAGAATTTCAAAATAAAAACTCATCTGTTATTTGTAAAGATTTAAAAGGTGTGGAAACTAAAAAGGTCTTACGTTCCTGTGAAGGCTGTATAGAGGATACAATTAATCTTGTTGATAAGATTATTTTCAGAACAAAATCAGATAATTAAAACTATAAAAAGTACAAATAATACCAATTAATTTATAGTGAACCAATAAAAATAAGCTCTGATATATTAAGGGAATTCTTTTATTGGTTCTCACTAAAGATTTTGCAACTTGCTATAAAAGGAACATATATGCGGAATATAAATTATAAAAGCAGGGGGATAAGACAGTCATCCCCCTGCCCTATTTATTTTTATGAAAAAATGGAGGTGAGGAGAATCGAACTCCTGTCCGAAAACCCGTCAACAAAGATTTCTCCCATTACAGTTGTTTATTTATAATTTTCGTCTTACAACCGCCAAACA
>CAYLJL010000215.1:0-3616 GCA_964384005.1 uncultured Lachnospiraceae bacterium
ACTATAAATTTTTGTCGAACTCACGTTATTTAAGGAAATACACGGAAATCAATTTTTGTAACAGCGAAACGTAGTTTCGCATAAAAGTTTGGGTCAAGCCTTTGGGGCAGTGCTTCTTTGCGGCACTAAAAGGTCTGCGGGTTTGGACAGCGCCCACGGTCTTATTTTTTGTTGTATTAATTTGTTGTTTTGCTATAAACAGGTCTAATTTAAAGTTTGGAAGGAAGTAAGATGTATAATTTTTCTTTTTTATGGTAACAATATAGGAAACACCGCACAAAGGAGGAATAAGATAAAATGTTTGATAAAAAAATAGCCTTTCTGATTTTTGCGGCCGTGTTAATAACTACCGGAGTCGGTTCAGGATACTATTTTTACAACAAAGAAATAAATTCAGAAAACGACATAAAAACCAAACAGCGTGAACTTGCGGACAGTATTCAGAATTATGCCGCGGCAAAAAACACCCCTGAAGATTATGAGGAAAACACACAAACCGAGAAAACAACGGAAAACACAAAAATGATTTATGAATATTACTATACGCAGGACGGAATAACAAGGCGAAAAGAAAAAAATCTGCCTCCTGAGCTTATAAATAAAAACCGTGAGCTTATAGAAAATGTTTTTGATGAATGGAGTATAGTAACTTTTAATAACGATGAGATAGTTCTCAGAAAGGAAATATTCGACTCGGAAACGACAAATTATATACTAAAAGACTATAACGGGTTAATCGCCGTATTTTATGAGGTCGACGGCGACGAAAAACTCAAAGAACTTACAAAAACTCCCGTAAACACATTGCCTGAAAGCGAACAGGAGTTAATAAAAACAGGTATTTCCATAACCGGAAACAAAAATCTTTTAAAAATTTTGCAGGATTATGAAAGCTGAAAATGTCAAAATTATCACATAACATTACAAAATCAAAGATATTATTGTACAAAAAGTCGATTTATAAATCAATTAATTCTCAAAAAGGAACTATTTTGTTGTTATTTGTACAATGTATCTAAAAATAGTCGATTTTTTTACATTATTTTTGGTAACACTTTTTTTAGTTTATGTGTTAAAATTACTATTGTGAAAACCCCTAATATTTTCACATTTACAGTTAGTTACATCCCCCAATATGTAATGTTGCTGTAAATCCCATAAAAAATACCTTCTCTTTATGAAAAAAAAGCAGCCGTATGTTTGGTTGCTTTTTTTCTTCGGTTTTGCTTTTTATTTCATAATTCATAACTTTTAGTTTTATTAATATTGATATTTTTCCTGATTGGTAGTATAATTATTTTATTATTATAGTTCCTCAACTCGAAAATGAACATAAGGAAACAGGCCGGACTTGTTTATTTTTGAATTGATTGACTATAGTTTACAGACATACCGCTTATATCTTTGCGGTATTTCTTAAAAACATTTTACCGGAGGCCTTTATATGCTAAACCAGACAAAAAATAATTTTGAATATATAGAAAAAATAATGTTATTTTGTGACGAGCCTTATGACTATTTTAACTACGACGCTGTTTTTTCAGACGAGACTCCGCTTTTCAGAACTCCCGAGTGTCCCAGAACCTCAGACGATGTATCTGTAAAAATACGAGTGGGAAAAAACAACATTGATAAAATTTATCTCTGTTATAACGACTGTAAAACGGAAATGAAAAAAAGTTCCTCAACAGAAATATTTGACTTCTATAAAACCGACATACCAGATATACAAGAACGAATATATTACTATTTTGAAATAAAAAGAAACAATGAGTTATATTATTATAATAAGCTTGGTGTTTCAAAAAACTATGACTATAATTATAATTTTGTGTTAATTCCCGATTTTGAGGTACCCGACTGGGCAAAAGGCAGCGTTATGTATCAGATATATGTGGACCGCTTTTATAACGGAGACGATACAAACGACGTTGTCGATAACGAATATCTTTATCTTGGAAAAGCCGCGAAAAAAATCTCCGATTGGAATAAACCTGTCGCTAATGAGGATATATGCAATTTCTACGGCGGCGACCTTCAGGGCGTAATAAATAAACTTCCATATCTTAAAGATTTAGGGATAGAGGCTATATATTTTAACCCTGTTTTTGTTTCTCCAAGCAACCATAAATATGATATACAGGATTATGACTATATCGACCCCCACTACGGCGTAATAGTGGAAGACGGCGGCGAACGGCTTAAATTTGAGCATTTTCAGAACAAATACGCCACAAAATATATAAAAAGGACTACTGATAAGGTAAACCTTGAGGCAAGCAACGAACTTATGATAAAACTCATTAAAAAAGCTCATGAAAACGGAATAAAAATAATACTCGACGGAGTTTTCAACCATTGCGGGGCGTTTAATAAATGGCTTGACAAAGAGGGCTTCTATAAAGGCAAAAATTACCCCGACGGAGCGTATTTTTCCGAGAAAAGCATATATCATAACTACTTTAAATGGTATGATTCAAACTGGCCTAATAACGACTGTTACGACAGTTGGTGGGGACATGACAATCACCCTAAGCTTAATTTTGAGAATTCAGAAGAACTTTATAACTATATTCTGAGTGTAGGGAAAAAATGGGTTTCCCCTCCCTATAACGCCGACGGCTGGCGTCTTGATGTTGCCGCGGATTTAGGCTGTACAAAAGAGTTTAATCATAAATTCTGGAGAGATTTCAGAAAGGCAGTAAAAGAAGCGAATCCCAACGCTGTAATATATGCCGAACACTACGGCGACCCTTCGGAATGGCTCTGGGGAGACCAGTGGGATTCCGTAATGAATTACGACGCGTTTATGGAGCCGATAACGTGGTTTTTAACCGGAATGGAAAAACACAGCGAAAAATATGAAGAAGGCCTTTTCTGCAACGCGGCAAGTTTTGAATCGGCAATGCGTTATCATATGTCACGATTTTCAAATCAATCGTTAAGTATAAGTATGAATGAGCTTTCAAATCATGACCACTCCCGCTTCCTGACAAGAACGAATCATAAAGCGGGAAGACTGCATACTCATGGCTATGAGGAAGCCGATACCGGCATAAATAAAGGTATAATGAAAGAAGCGGTTACATTTCAGATGACGTGGCCCGGCTCTCCTACAATATATTACGGGGACGAAGCCGGAGTTACCGGCTGGACAGACCCCGACAACAGACGAACCTATCCATGGGGAAGAGAAGATAAGGAGCTTATAGCGTTTCATAAAGAAGCCATAAAAATCCATAAATCCTGCAAAGCGTTAAAAACCGGCTCTGTCGATTATCTTGTAACCGATTACGGAATTATTTCCTACGGACGATGGAATGAAAAGGAAAAAATAGTGGTTATTTTAAATAATAACAATTCCGAAAAAGACATTTGCGTTCCCGTGTGGAAAATAGATGTAAAAAATTCAGATAAAATGGAAAGTATATTGTTCTCTGATGAAAAATCATTCGACACAAATAAAAGAATTTATACCCCTGAAGACGGAACTATAAAAGTGACTCTCCCGCCTTTCTCATCAATAATATTAAAAAAACGCTGATTATGGCAGTCCACAATTTCACGGAAATCAATTTTTGCGGCGTAGCCGAAATAAAGTTTAGGTCAAGCCTTT
>CAYLJL010000216.1:0-3615 GCA_964384005.1 uncultured Lachnospiraceae bacterium
AGCTTAAAATTTCCGAAAACGAGCTTGCCGGTACTAAAGACAAGCTTAAAATTTCTGAGGACGAGCTTGCCGGTACTAAAGACAAGCTTAAAATTTCCGAAAACGAGCTTGCCGGTACTAAAGACAAGCTTAAAATTTCTGAGGACGAGCTTGCCGGTACTAAAGACAAGCTTAAAATTTCCGAAAACGAGCTTGCCGGTACTAAAGACAAGCTTAAAATTTCTGAGGACGAGCTTGCCGGTACTAAAGACAAGCTTGATATTTCCGAAAAAGAGCTTTTAGCGGCAAAAAAAGAATTAGCCGATTTTATAGCAACCTTTGATGAAGGATAAGAAGCTGTGAATTTACTAAATAAAACAATTAAAAAAAAGAGTTGATAAAACATAATAGACCTGTTTAATATACCAAGAAATTATTTTACACTAAAAATTTTGCGAATTGCTATAATAAGGAAATGATAAATAAAAAGTAATAAAAATAATTACGATGGAATTCTCATATATAATGAAATACCTTGAAGTTATAGTCAATCAACTTAAAAACAAACAAGTTCGGCGGCAGAAAATCCTTTTTGCTTATGTTTAGTCAGTCAGCACAGGCAGCTAACTATGCTCTCTTTCCGTCGCCTTGCAAAAATAATTTTCAGCCCGCCTTCTTTTGCTCATTTTCAAATTGATTGACTATAAAAAATAATTTCCGATTATGGGAAGTTTCCGTAACAGAAAAAGGTGATATTTTGAAAAAATTCAACCCTCCTGAACTTTTATCCCCCGCGGGTACCAGAGAAAGTGTATACTCCGCTGTAAACAACGGCTGTAACGCCATATATCTCGGCGGCAAAAAATTTAACGCGAGGAAACACGCCGAAAATTTTTCCGATGAAGAACTTATAGAAATAATAGATTTCTGCCATATAAGAAATGTCAGGGTTTTAATAACTTTAAATATACTTTATAAAAACTCCGAAATAAACGAGCTTTTAAAATTCGTCTCAAAAATGTATACTGCCGGCGCGGACGCTTTTATAGTACAGGACATAGGCATATTCAATATTTTAAAAGCAAATTTTCCCGAAATAAGACTTCACGCGAGTACCCAGATAACGGCTCATAACATTCACACTGTAAACTTTCTGAGCAAAATAGGTTTTTCAAGAGTAGTTTTAAGCCGTGAACTTTCTTTTGAGGAAATAGAGGATATATGCGAAAACACGCTGTCGGAAACAGAGGTTTTCATACATGGCGCGTTATGCGTAAGTTATTCGGGAAGGTGCCTGATGAGCAGCTTTATAGGAGGGAGAAGCGGAAACAGAGGAGAATGTGCACAGCCTTGCCGCTTAAAATATTCTTTGTATAAAAACGGCAGAAAAATCACTGAAAATTACCTTTTAAGTCCGAAGGATATAATGGAACTGAATTTTATAGACAAGCTCATAAAATGCGGTGTAAACTCATTTAAAATAGAGGGACGAATGAAAAAGCCCGAATATGTGGCTCAGGTAACAAAAACATATAGAAAATATATAAATTTTTCTTTAAACGGCAATTTCACGCCTGTCTCTGCTGATGATACAGATAAATTGGCACAGATTTTTAACCGTGGGGGAGAATTTTCATCAGGATATTTAGAGGACTGGGCAGGCGTAAAAATGATAAGTAATTCGCCAAAGAGCAGCGGAATAAAAATAGGTATCGTTAAAAGCTATAACAAAATTTCTGAAAAAGCCTTGATAAGCCTTACAAAATCCATTGTTCCCGGCGACGGTATAGAAATATGGACAAATACGGAACCCCACCCGGGTACAGGTATTTCAAAAAAAGCTGACAAAGGAGATACGATTTCATTAAAAATAAAGGGAAACATAGAAAAGGGAAATCCCGTATATAAATCCTATGATAAAGCATTAAACGACGAATTAAAAAAGGATTTTCGGGAAGACAGAAAAAAGATTGAGATTTCGGCGTCTATAACGGCAAAATTAAACCTGCCGCTAAAATTAAAACTTTATACAAAAACGGTAAGCGCCGAGGTTTTGGGAGGGATAGTTAAACCCTCTGAAAAAA
This sequence comes from uncultured Lachnospiraceae bacterium, assembly GCA_964384005.1. Lineage (GTDB taxonomy): Bacteria > Bacillota > Clostridia > Lachnospirales > CAG-274 > MGBC114079. Next base: position 2,064 of record CAYLJL010000216.1, read on the forward strand.
GTCCCGTAACAAGAGAAGACTTGATAAAAAGACTTTCAAAAACGGGCGGCACGCCATTTACATTAAAATTTGAAAATTCAGAATGTGATGAAAATATTTATATAGCGGTTTCAGAAATAAACGCTTTAAAAAGAGCGGCCATTTCAGAACTTACTCAAAAAATAACACAATATTACAAAAGAGAAAATATAACCGTTTCATACATACCTCAGAAAACTCAGATTTCAGAAAATAAATTTATAACCGTATATCTGAATACTGAAGAACAATTTTTTTGTGGATTAAAGTACAATATAAAACGAATTTATTTCGAGTTTAACAGCGTTCTTCTTAAAAATTATAAAAAATTCGCGGAACTGTGCCATAAAAATAATACAGAATTTTTTGTATGCCTTCCGATTATATATAGAAAACCCTTTTTCAAGAAATTTGAGGAAATATTCGAAAATTTTGAGAACAGTGATATAGACGGTTATCTTTTAAGGAATTTTCAGGAATTAAAGACCCGAAAAAAGACTGTTGCCGACTATACTTTTAATATATTTAACAGTGCGAGCGTTTTATATATGAGTTCTCTTTTTGACGGGATAACTCTTTCTCCTGAACTCACAATAAATGAATTAAAGGAAACCGCCTCCCCCGAAACAGAAGTTTTTATTTACGGCAGACTTATATTAATGACAACTCATCAATGTCCTGTCGGGCTTTATGACGCCAAAAAAGAAACAGGTATGTTTTGCGGATTAAAATACAATAAAAACAATTATTATATAAAAGACCGAATGAACGTCGGTTTTCCGATACAAACCAACTGTCTGACGTGTACCGCCGCCATATTGAACAGTGTGCCTTTATGCGTATTAAATAAATTCAATGAAATACTCTGTCTTCCGTCAAAATATTTAAGAGTTGCTCTTACAGATGAAAACGAACAGACGGCCAACGATATTTTATATTCCCACACAAAGCTTTTAACTGATAAAAAGTGGGATAACAGAATAAATGATACAATGGAAAAAATAAAAAAAACAGGCTTTACAGGCGGATATTTATCAAAAAAACGTTAAGCGATACTTATACAGAATTTGTTAAAACCTTTCTGTTCATTCTTTTATTGTTTCGCTATAGATAATTTTTTAAAGCTTTGGAGTGATTTCTGATATGTATGAGCTTATAATACTAATAAGCAAATATTTGTTTTTATCTTATATTATTATTTTTATATGGCAAAGTATAAAAATAATTTTAACACAAAAAAACATAATACACAGTAACTTAAAAACCTGTGTATTCTATCAGTATATTATAATAATGCTTTTTCACGTCAATTCATTTTTAATATTAGCGTTTAACGCAGAAACCTCTTATTTTGACTTAAACACGTTGCTGGTATGTTTTTTCGGTATAATACTGTTTACTTTTGTAAATTTAGCTTTAAAATTAACATATCCAAATAGTGATAAACTTATGTGGAACAGTATATCTTTTTTATGTGACATAGGGCTTGTAATGTTGCACAGATTAAATCCGGACCTTGCTCAAAAACAGCTTT
>CAYLJL010000217.1:0-3583 GCA_964384005.1 uncultured Lachnospiraceae bacterium
TTATGTATATGGGCAGTTCTTTTAATAATACTTATGATGAAATTTTTCAGTGGAAATGTTATAGATATGTTTCTTATATTACTGACGATATCCTTTTCAGGTATGATATTGAAACGGATACTCTGGAATTGAGTAGAAAATATTTTGATGTTTTTGGAAGAAAACCTATTATTGAAAATTTTAAGGAGAATATTAAAAAAAATGTTTCTTTACATATAGATGACGCGGAAAAAATCATTATCAGCTTTAATGAAGCTAAAAAAGATTTGAGAAGAAAAGAACTTGAAATCAGAATAAGGAACAGAGACGGAAATTATGAATGGTTTAGTCTTATTTATAAGGTTGTTGATGATAATGGCGGCGTTTATTGTATGGGTCAGTTATGCAATATAAATAAACAGAAAACTGAAAAAAATCAGCTTATCGAAAAATCTCAGATAGACGGACTCACGAAACTTTACAACAAACCGGCTACGGAAAGAATGATTGGTGAAATTCTTGAAGAAAATTATGGCTCTGAAAATTATGCTCTTATGATTATTGATGTTGATAACTTTAAAACAGTAAACGATACTTATGGTCATTTGCTTGGTGACGCGGTTTTAATTGATGTTTCTAAAATATTTAAAAGCATTTTCAGAGAAACTGATATTATAGGACGTATTGGCGGCGATGAGTTTTTAGTTTTTATGAGAAAAATTAACACTGAAAATGATGTCAGGGAAAAAGCTGAGAAAATGTGTGAAAAAATAAGGTCTTTATATGCTAATGAAGTTACTTTAAGCAAGGTTTCGATAAGTGTCGGCATCGCTCTCGTTATTAAAGAGAGAATTCTTTATAAAGAGTTGTTTAAAAATGCTGACCTCGCCTTATATGAAACTAAGAAAAACGGCAAGGACGGATTTACTATTTTTGACGAATACAGCTATTATAACGGGAATTCTGATGATGAAAATTCTGTCAGAGGTATTGTCGGGTACGTCAGAAAAAAAGTTGCCGAGCTTTTTGGACGGGAACCGGATATACAAAAAGTTATCGGGTCGGTTATTGAAATCCTTGGGAACAAATTTAATCCGAGTACAGTTTATATTTACGGAGTCGGGGAAAATGAGCAGTTTGCTTATGAGTATTTTCAATGGTGCAATAAAGGCGTTGAGAAAATAAATGACGGAATGAGGGAAATTCCTCTTAACGCCGGGGTAAGTGAACTTAATTATTTATCCTATTTTAACAGAGAAGATATTTTCTATTGTTCGGATACAGAGAAACTTGATTACCCTTTTAACGAGTATATGAGATTTTTGGGCGCTAAAAGTATTCTCGAATGTCTTATTATTAACGGCGGGAAAGTTATCGGATATATTGGTTTTGCTGAATATAATTCTCAAAGACTATGGATTCAAAGTGAAGTTGACGCTTTATCTTATGTCGCTTCAAATTTAGGCGATTATTTTGTGGAATATATTAAACAAAAGGGCGTATGAGAATTTTATGTATGACATTTTTTGAGTATTGATATACGGCTATTTGAATTATCAGACTTCTTTCAAAACTGTTAAATTAAATCAATCCGATAAAAAAATATTTTATTCGACGGGCAGCGCTGATTCAGAGAAAGGCATTTTGCTTTTTAAACGCCGGAAGCGTTAAGAAGCATTGAGGGAAATATTTTTTTCTGACGATATTTCTGCCGATATGAAGTTTCGGAAGAAGTTTATTATAATGAATTACAAAATATAATATGAATACCGCCCGACTGTATAAGGAATCTGTTGTTTTACGGCAATGTGACCGGCATAAAGTAATAATTCTTTTTTTGGAGGCTTTTCACAAGTGAACGAATCTGATAAAATACAGAAAGATGATATCTTAAATAAGCTTGAAAAATATATGGAAATTATGAAACTTACTGATATTGGCGTTTTTGAATGGAACAAAGGTCATAAAATTGTTTTTTCAAAAGATATTAAGGAAAAATTTGGTTTTCAAAATTGTTCTGTTGAAAATTTTAATGTCAGAGATTTTATTTTTGAGGATGATATTGACGAATATATTGAATTTACCGAAAAAATTAAATCAGGTAAAGCTTTTTCACAAGTCAGATGCAGAATTAAAGGTTGTAATAATGTTTATTTATGGTGCAAAATTTCTATAAAATGTGATTTTAACAATGATAATGGAATTGAGAACTTTTATGGTATAATTCAGATTGTTGATAAGGAAATTAAATTATTTAATAACTCGGAAAGAAAAGTTGAATTTGACGAGGTGACAGGTATAAGAAATTTTGAAAAATTTGTTGCTGACTCAAAAGAATTATTCGCTAAAAAACCGAACGCTGAATTTTCAATTTTTGTTATGAGCATTGATAAATTTGAAATAATCAACGATGTTTATGGTGTTGATTCAGGTAAAAATGTTTTAAGACAAGTTTCTATAATTTTACAGAGAATTTTGCCGGCGAGTGTAATATTTTGTTTGAGATATTCAAATAATTTCTGCCTATGTATTGAGTATTTTGATAAAGATGATATAGATAATCTTATTTTGAAAATTAACAAGGAGATATCTCTTTCTAAATTTATTGTTGAGATTTCTCCACTGTTCGGAGTTTATGTCGTTGACGATATAAATTTATCTGTTGAGATTATGTGCGACAGAGCAAACATGGCAAAGAAAAATTATAATTTGACAGGCGATAAAAGTTATATATTTTTTGACCGTGACTTTAAAAAGAAAATTCTTGAGGAAGCTGCTATTGAGGCGGAAATGAACGACGCCCTTGATAACAGAAAGTTTTTTATACATCTTCAGCCTAAATTTGCTCTTAAAAATAAAAATATTGTTGGGGCGGAAGCTCTTGTAAGGTGGAATAGGAATAAAAAAGAGTTTCTTCTGCCAAGCAGTTTTTTACATATTTTTGAAAAAAATGGCTTTATTATCAAACTTGACGAATATATATGGGAAGAAACTTGCAGAATTTTGAGAAAATGGATTGATTTAGGATTTACTCCTGTTCCTGTTTCCGTGAATATATCAAGAAGGCAGATTTTTAATCCGAATTTCATTGATATGCTTTTATGGCTTACGGAAAAATATAAGCTTCCTCAAAGTCTTATCGGTCTTGAGCTTCCCGAAAGCGTTTTTATTGACAACAGCGATACTGTATATAAAATTCTTGAAAAGATAAAGCAATATGGATTTATTTTGGAAATGGACGATTTTGGAGAGGGATATTCTTCTTTGAAAATGATTCAGAATATAAACGTTGATATTATTAAAATAGACAAAGGTTTTCTTGATGAAACTATAAGCAAAAAAGGTCGGATTGTCGTTAAACACGCAATTACAATGGCAAAAGAACTTAATCTTGAAATTATAGCCGAAGGTGTTGAAAACAAAGAACAGGTTGATTTTCTTATTGAAGCGGGCTGTGGTATCGCCCAGGGCTTTTATTTCTCAAAACCTTTATCTATTGATGAGTTTGAATATAAAGCTTTTTATGATACAGGGAGGTAGTTTTGTGTATAAGGTATGTATATTTGACTTGGACGGAACATTGATTGATTCTCTGCAATCTCTT
>CAYLJL010000218.1:0-3560 GCA_964384005.1 uncultured Lachnospiraceae bacterium
CTATTATCCAATTAAAACCATTTTTTCAAGTTTTTAATTGGATAATAGTATTAATACTAACTTTCGATTAAAAGTAGACATTCTTTGCGGTCTATTTTGTGTCCTGCTGCGTCATCGTCCTCGGCAGGCGTCAGCCTGCTGTCGTCCTCTTCCTTGCAGGACGCAAAATATCCTCGCAAATAATTTGTCTCCTTTTAACCGAAAATTAGTATAAAACAAAGTAAAGGAAATTTCGTCATAAGACAGCAAAACCGCTTTTTTACTTTTTAAAAGCGGTTTTGCGCAGGCTGTCGAAAAAAGTATAAACTTTTATTTTTCGGAATGAAAGGGGTCTTAGGGGGAAACCATCAGGGGTTCCCCCTAAATTGAGATCATAGCCTTAAAATCGAGGTGGAGCCATAGGCTCCGCCCGATTTTTGTTTTTTGACAAAGTCAAAAAACGGCGTCAGCTTGTCGGAAAACCACAGTTTTCAGAGGTTTTTCGACAAGCTGGTTAATATTCGTTATTTTGAAAAAACAGTGTTATTCCGCCAATAACAGCACGGCATAAAAACTCGGAGCCTTCCGAAGAAGGCTCCGATAACCGCCGCGCCGTCGCATGATGAAATAAAAACCCGCTTTAGAGCAGGGTGGGTTAAGATCCCATCGCAGGTTCACGCTCCCTTCGTCCGCAGTACGGGAGGTCTGCAATCCGCTGCAATAGAGAAATCCCTTTTAATTATGTGTTGGATTTTATGAACCACCACACTAACTAAACGTAGCAGTAATAATATTTTTTGTTTTTTTCGTAAAATAATACCTGTATATTTGCGGAAATGCTTATAAATTATTTGCAGTCCTCACAATCACAATCATGGTCATGTTCATCGCCGAAAACCTCGCCGAGATGTTCTATGAACGCCTCTCCCACCTCATTGTAAAGCTCCTCGTCATCAACGGTGGCAAGCATATATTCGCCGTTTTCCTCAACCTCTTTTAAAATAATGAACTCAACCTCTTCTTCCTCAAGCTCATCCGATTCGGAGTAAGGAACAAGAGCGACATAATTCTGTCCGTCGTAGCAAACGGCGTCGATAACTTCAAAGGGTTCGCCGTCCAGCTCAACTATCTGAGGCTCGTATTCTTCAAATTCTTCATTCAATTCTTTTTCGTCAGCCATATATTTTTACGCTTAAGCCATTCTTTCGGCAAGCGAGTCTCCTTTCAAATTCTGTAGTCGGTTTCTCCGAAAGCGTTGTCCGTCTCAAAAAATCAACCTTATATATTATATATTATATACTGCTTAAAGTCAAGAGAAAAAAATCAAATTTCAACGATTATTTAAAAAATATGTATAAAATGCTACAAAAATATTCCACAAATGTTCAAAACTATATACAATTTTACTATTAAAAAACTATTGACTTTAGGTTTAATTCATGGTATTATATAGTCAAGGAAAGAGAAACAGAAAACCTCAGACCAACAATTGATTAGTAGCTTGGCATAAGTCAAATCGCTGATGACTGACAGGATTGACACGGTATATGCAGATAATCTGAGGGAATGTCGGCAGCCGATACAAATAAACAAAACGGTTTAACGCAAATGTTAAATCAGAGTATCGGAGATACAGGCTGACATGAATGTAGCGATTTCCTACGAATGAAAGCAAAAGCCTTGATACTTCTTTCTCAACAGCTTTAAACAAAATCAAGATCGTTTTGTTTTCGATATACAGAGTGGCATCTGTATAAATTTTTTCGGGAAAGGCGGCGAGTCCAATGGAAACAGAAACAAATACAAATTGCGAATTGAGGCTCGCAATTGTGTAAGACTGAAAAGCCAAGCCGACAAGTGAAATTTCAGCTCTAACGGCTGCAACATTTTACAAGCGGCTTTAATCGGAACATTTAGTTCAACAAGAATAGCTTACGCAACCGACCCAATTCAAGATGTTTAATATATGGCGCAGCATATGTCTGCGGAAACGCTTTAGAGCGATGAAATAAAAAGCCATATGTATAAAATATATACAGTTAATCCCATAGACAGGGAGTGGTTCCAATGATAATTTCGGTTCAATCGTTAAGGATCAATTCCTCAGTATAAGAAAAGGGGATTACGCCAATGGACAGTTTAAAATAACAATTGAATAAAACAAATTCTGCTCCGGCTGTTGTCGGAGCAGAATTTGTTTGATAAAATAATAATAACGGCACTTCCCTCTCGAAAACACATATTGCTAATTTTTTGAAAAAAATGTAACCTCTGACATAAAAAAGGCGTTTTATAGGTTGAGGGGACAAAATAAAAACAGCTGTTTATGTTCTTCATCATTACAAGAAAGGAATACTTACATCGTGGAAGACGAGGAACTTGTAAAAATGTATTTAAGGCGCGAGGAAAAGGCTATTGGGTGCAGCAAGGACAAATACGGCGAAAGGCTCCAAAAAATAGCACATAACATCACCTCCGACCGCATGACCGCCGAGGAGGTGGAAAACGACACCTATTTTCGCGCGTGGGAAAATATTCCGCCAAAAGAACCGTATACGTACTTATTCGCTTTTTTGGCAAGGATATCGCGCAAGCCGATTGAAGCGCAGCGCGTACATTGTGGAACTGTCCGAGGAAATGGAACAGTGTATTCCCGCGGGAGAAAGCGTTGACGCAATACTTGACGGCGATATTTTAGTAAAATGTATCAGCGAATTTCTTGAATCCAAGTCAAAAGAGAAACGGGATATTTTTATGCGCCGATATTGGTTTCTCGATTCGGTGGAAAGTATTTCAAAACGGTTCGGAATTAAAGAAAGCAATGTAAAAACAACACTGTTCAGGCTCAGAAACGAGCTTAAGGAGTATCTGGAAAGAGAGGGCTATACGGTATGAACGGAGAAGAATTATTAAATAAAATGTCCGATGTGGACGAGGGCTTGATTATTGAAGCGGAAAAAAAGCCAATCAAAAAAAGGCTTTTTATTGGGCTTGGCGCAGTCTGTGCCGCCGCCTTGGCTATAACGCTCGGGGTTAATTTTATACCCAAGCTGACCTTTGTGGAGCCGCCCGTGTTGGAGCTGACAGGTAAAAATCTTTGGGTCTACGGCGGAGGCGGATTTGAGGGAATACACGTCAATGACCCGTCGGAGCTTGACAACGGAAACCCGTGGTCGGAAAATATGAATATACGCACGCTGCCTGTGTTTACATCAAGCTCCACTTATCCCGACGCGAAAAAAATGAAAGAAACTCTTATAAACGCCGCGAAATTTTTCGGTTTGGATATTGACAGCTTGGAAATCGAAGACACTACTCTCAGCAATGAGGATATTGAAAATTTAAGAGAACAATTCATCGGATACGGTGCTCCCGACGAAGAGATCGAAAGAGTAATTAAAAGATCATGCAGCGGCAGCGAAGTGTGGGCGAAGCAAAACGGTATTTCCATAGACGTTGATACCGCGTTTTGCGTAAACATCGAATTTGAAGACGGGATAGAGCTTCCGAGCGAATACAATTTCAGCAAAAGTGCTTCCGAAGAGGAATTAAGCCGCGCGGGAGATTATCTTATCAACGAG
>CAYLJL010000219.1:0-3550 GCA_964384005.1 uncultured Lachnospiraceae bacterium
TGTCTTAAGACATCGAAAACAATCTTGACCAAATCATTAACATTTGTTTCGGGATAAGCCGCTTTTAAAATTTCCTCACCCTCTATTGTATGACTGTCCATAACTTTTTTTTCCTCTGGTGTCAGAGCCGTCGGCTTTTTCAGAATATCCCGATTAATATTGAGCTTGCCGATATCATGTACAGAAGAAGCTATTTCAATAGCGTCAACAAAAGCTCCTGATATTTTGTTTTCATACCGGTCGGTAAAATTAAGCGCCTGAGCGAGAAGTCTTGAATTTACACAAACATTCTCAGTATGTTTTTGTTCGCTCACATATTTGTTGGATTGAACGATTTTAGCAATAGCCCTGAAAAAGCGTTTTTGTTCTTCCTCAAGTTTCTGCATCTGTTCAATTATTATTTTATTTATTCTGTGGTTATTTTCTTCAAGCTGATACTGCATTTTATACAATTTAATATGAATATTAACACGCATAAGAACCTCATAATACTCAAGAGGCTTGTTTATAAAATCCACTGCTCCGACCTCATAGGCCTTCCACCTGTCCTTAATGTCGTTTGCCGCAGAAACAAAAATAATGGGGATTTTTCGTGTACGAGGATTTGCCTTTAATATTTCGCACATTTGATAACCGTCCACATCAGGCATCATAATGTCAAGGAGAATAAGGGTAGGCATTTCTTTTTCTATTTCTTCTATTACCTCATTGACATTACTGGCCCCTCTCCCGATATAGCCCATTTTCTCAATCATATTAATAAGCATTTCAAGATTGATTTCCACATCATCAACAACTAAAATTATAGGCTTTTTTTCTTCACTTTGTTCCATTTAATCACCTTTCTTTACGTCTTGTTTAATAAAAGTCCTTACCTCTATATTCCGAAAGAAATAACTTGTTAAGACAATACCGCGACAATTATAAATTTCAAAAGTCAGTATTTCTACTTTGCTATAGCGTATCTAATAACTCATTTGGCTATACAAAACGCCCGAATCCATCATAGCTTCGTTGCGGGAAATGCAAACATTTCCCGCATTTCTCAGAATCTGCGTGCCGGACTTTGTCTGGCGGCTTGATTTTGTTTTGTATGAAAATTATGATTTTTACGAAAATAACAGCGTCATTTTCTGAAGTCAGATTTTATCCTCAGTCAGGATGCCCGGGCGAGCGGCAAAACACAGCTTTACTACCGACCCGGGCAAAGCCCATCCTACGGATTAAAGTCTGCGGCGCTTTTTTGAATCTCTATTCTTCAAAAAATTCATATTTTTTTATAATTTTAACTTTTTCTACAGTCTGGTCCTTTATACATCATATTTTATTAAAAATTGTTTGTTCATTCTTTTATTGGTTCGCTATAGATTACCGGGCATAATTCCGCTAAAATCCAAGTTCATTTTTTACAACATTCAAAGATTCTAAACTTTTATCATAATCTTCCTTTCGTATTGCCATCTGCATTTTAAAAATAGCTTTTCTGGTACTTTTTTCCGCGCCTTTGAGCAGCATTTTCATATTGTCTGAAAAAATTTCGGCCTTTTCCCAATTATTCATTTCAATAGAAAGCATCAGTTTTTCAATATTACTTTTTAGTTCTCTTAAATTTTCCTCACTTTTGAATATGTAAATCCTGTACATACTTTCATCATGTGATATCGCTATTGCTCTTGAAAAAACAGGCTTTTCTATTTCCTCATCCATATCTCCCTCGACGCCGACTTCAATAGTAAAAGTAAAAGTACTTCCTTTGCCTTTTTCACTTTCAACACTAATAGAGCCGTGCATAAGCTCAATCAGCTGTTTTGTAATAAAAAGACCAAGACCTGTACCGCCGTAACGTCTTGTAGCGGAACCGTTTACCTGTGAAAAACTTTTAAAAAGCTTTTCTTTTTCTTCCTCACTAATACCGACTCCCGTATCAACAACAAAGAAAGTAAGCTCCATTCGTCCATAACGAAGTCTTGTCTTATATACCTCAATATTAACATAACCAATAGAAGTAAATTTAAGCGCGTTTGAAACAAGATTATTAAGCACCTGAATAATTCTAAGTTCATCCCCTATAACGGTATCGGGGATTTCCGGAGCGACAGAAGCCGATATTTTCAAACCTTTTTCATTTGCGATACTTGAAGTCGTATCCAAAACATGATTTATAGCGTCCCTGAAATTAAAAGGATTTTCATTTATGTCAAACTTACCTGCCTCAAGCTTTGAAAAATCAAGGAGGTTATTTACAATATTGCCCATATTTTCACAGCATTTCAAGACAATATTCATCTTTCTTTTTTTCTCCGGTTGCTCCTCGTTATTAAAAAGCTCCGTAATATGACCTCTTATACCGTTCAGCGGCGTACGCAACTCGTGAGTAATATTAGCGACAAATTGGTTTCTTAATTTTGTCTCTTCCTTCATAGTATTTTGAACCTTTTCAAGTTCTTTAAGTGCATACGTTTCATGCTGAATATTAATCAAGGAAAAAAAGTTAAAGCAAGTGTCTCCGACAATTCTGCCGACATGAGCCAACACATTAAAACAAGTATTATTTTTTCTGTAGACTACTGTTTCAACGATTTTTCCGTTCAGACTTTCCATAAATTCAGAAATTTCCACATCCTCCGGAAAAAACGATACAAACAAAGTTCGTATATCAATATCATTAATATTGTATTCTACTTCTTTTTTCCCTGTCTCATTAATATAGATAATTGTTCCGTCGTCATTAAATATTATGATAATACCGATATTTTCATCAAGAATTTTTTTCAAAACACTTGATATAATTTCTTTGTTATCCATTTATTCATTGCTGCCTCCCTTTAAAAGCATATATATTATATACAATCAATATCGATTATTGATTGCAAAAATTACTTTTTCTTAAACTCAATTTAAACTCAATTATTTTAAAAAATTATTTTTAATCCTATAGCAATCCGCAGAGCTTTTAGGGCAAAACAACAAAATAATTGTTGAATATATCAGTTTTTTATGATTTGTCGACCTCGTTGTTTTATTGTTTTGCTACAGTTAATCGCATTTCCATAAATATAATAACACAGACTGTCGAAAAGCATAAAAACACAAAAAATAAAATTTTTCGAGGATTAAAGCTTTAAAAACGCTGTAGACTTTAGGCAGAAATATGAAATTCTTATATTTGTAAAAAACAAGGCAATACCAGACAATTAATATTTTACGGTTTCAGCTAAAATTCGCAGCGCCTCCGCTCACAGATAAAATCATTCCGCAGTAGTTATTCCGCACATTCACAGGCCCCGACTATGTCAAGAGGTTTTATCAGGCGATTTGGAGAAGCGGTAAAAGCAAAACTTTTACAATCAGACTTGCTACAGAAAATTTTATTACAAACCCATTTTATTTAATTTGTCGGTATTGCCTTAATAATTTTAATATGTAAATGTCATTTTTAATATATTTTATTATATCATTTTAGATTTACAATGTCAAGCAAAGCAACACGCACCCAGCAACTAAAAATCGCTGATTTAAGGCAATAACAGGCAATTTCAGAAAACATAAG
>CAYLJL010000220.1:0-3544 GCA_964384005.1 uncultured Lachnospiraceae bacterium
GTTAAGACACGGCCCTTTCACGGCTGTAACAGGGGTTCGATTCCCCTACGAGTCATGAAAATGAACTTTTGAAGTGACTTTTGGATTCGTGGGGTGTTTGATACTCTTGGAATGGTAAAGTTGGTTTATAAAGTTTAACATTTCCGGTGATGATGCGCTTATGGGACACACCCGTTCCCATACCGAACACGATGGTTAAGACATAAGCGGCTGATGATACTTGGCGGGAGACTGCCCGGGAAAGTAAGTGGTTGCCGGATTCATTGCCGATGTGGCTCAATTGGTAGAGCAGCTGACTTGTAATCAGCAGGTTGGGGGTTCGAGTCCCTTCATCGGCTCTTTGCTTTAATTTGGTTTTTTTTGGGCCTTTAGCTCAGTTGGTTAGAGCATCCGGCTCATAACCGGACGGTCCAGGGTTCGAGTCCCTGAGGGCCCACTTTTTCCTTTAATTTAATATTTTTTTAGTATTTTTTTGGCCCGGTAGCTCAGTTGGTTAGAGCGCTGGCCTGTCACGCCAGAGGTCGAGGGTTCGAGCCCCTTCCGGGTCGCCATTAAAAATATTTGCCGTGATTTTTTTCACGGTTTTTTTGTGCTTATATATTTGCTGCTTTGTGAGATATGTTTTTCAATCGGTTGCACATTTATTTAATATATGGTATAATAATGTGAGTTCGATAAAAATTGTATATTTTTATTTTCCTTTGTGCGGTATTTTCCTAAACTTTATTCCGGACTCGCCAAACAAAAATTGATTTCGGTGAATTTCGGATAGTTAGAAAAATATTTTATTCAATGTTTTTTTCTTTATTATGAAATTGACGTAATAACGTACTTTCGAAAAAAGTCTATTGGTTCGTACTAAAAATTTTTCGAATTGCTGTAAGGAAACACCCATAATTTAAAAACAACTTTTGTGAGGTTATAGTCTATGAATTTTTTTAAACAATTTTCTGTCGCGGTTTATCAATTTGACAGGTATAGAGAACTTATTTCTTTAAAGAGTGTAAAGGTTTTTTTATATGAGCTTATTTTATTTCTTATAACAACTATTATATTTTTAGTTCCTTTAGCGGTTATCTTTATTAGTTATGGCGGTATGGAGGGGATTATTGATGAGTTTATTCCTGATTTTAAAATAGAAAACGGTCAGCTTCAGGCCGAAACTGCAATTATTGAGGAAGGTAACTCAATAGTTATTATTGATGGGGACAACGAAAGAAGCGAGTTTGATTTTCAAGGCAGCGAAACAGGAGTTATTTTTGATAAGCATAAAATTATTGTAAATAACGGAATCCAGACGTCTCAGATTTTTTATGACGAGTTTTTAAACTCTATGGGCTTGGATAAATTTGAAAAAAGTGATATTTTTAATTATATGCCCGAAATTAATATGTTTTTTGCCTTGTTTTTGGTACTTACAATAGGTACTTTGCTTATATCGGAAATTATCGGAATTTTTCTTTTGAGTTTATGCGCTCTTGTTATTAATATGCTTTTAGGCTGTGGTCTGAATTATGGCGAGCTGTTTAAAATTTCTGTTTATGTGAGAACAACGGCAACGGTTTTAACCGCTATATTCGCTTTGTTAGGATTGAGTATTGAATTTATTTTTGTTATTATACTTGACCTTGCTTATCTATTCTTTTCTGTGAAAAAATGCAAAAAAAGTTAAATATTTTTTGAGAGTTTTTTACTATTAAGCTGAATTGTTTTTTTTAATTGTTTTATAATTAAGATATTGGATTTAATTTTTACCAATATCTTTTTTATATTTTATTATTTTTTTTATGTTTTTTTAATAAGATTTGATATTTTTTGTTCGTATTTATATATAAAGAATAAAGACTGAACCTTATAGTCAATCCTCGGATTTTTATAGTCAATCAACTTGAAATTGAGCAAAAGCACTGACCCAAAGGCTTGACCTAAACTTTTATGCGAAACTTCGTTTCGCTGTTTCGAAAATTGATTTCCGTGCCGAAAGAAGTCTGACGATTGACAATGATAAAGTTTTATTGTAAAATAGTTTTACTGTATAATATTTTTATAATAAAACTATTATCTGAATACTTATCCAAGAAGGGGTTTTTATGTATAAATCCGATGCCGCCGCCGAAAAAATGCTTTTACTTTTTGATATGGTTATGAAATATAAGTCAAGATATGTAAAAGATGATAATACTTTTAATCTGAAAGATGGTATCAGCGAACGTCAGGTTAAAATACTTATAGTTCTCGCTCTTAATAAGAAAAATACTGTTTCGGAAATGGCGGGGATTATGAATATAAGCAAAAGCACATTGTCAATTGTTCTATCCAGATTGATTAAAAAAGGTCTTGTCATTAAAGAAGCGCCGGAGGATATTGACGACAAAAGAAAAATGTATTTTAAAATTACGGAGGAAGGCCTTAAACAGATAAAAGAACTTAGCGTTACCGCTGCCGAGAGATTTAAAAAAATATATTCATCTTTTTCCGATGAAAGAAAAAAAAACGCTTCCGAAGGCATTAAAAAACTTAGCGTTCCCGTAAGCTCTTTGAAAAATAATTTTTATAATACAGTTATTAACAGCAAATATTACAGGGATTTTGAAAACTTTGACGAGGTGTCGGAACTTGCTTTTAAGTTTTTTGTGTTTTTTATGTGTTTCGCGGAGTATTATGATTCTATTTTAAAGAAAAATTTATCTATGAGCAAGAACTTTAATGAACTTAGTAAAAACAGATTCTATATTCTCAGCTGTATTAAATATCTTGCACTTGATACGGTTTCTAAGTTAGAAGAATATACAAATTTAAGCGGGCCGTCTGTTTCCATTACTGTATCAAGGCTTGTAAAAGGAGGTTTCCTTTATAAAGAATATCCGAAAGAAAACGACGACGGACGTAAAGTCTTTATACGTCTGACCGAAAAAGGTTTAAAAAGTATGGAAGAATTGAAAAAAAATACTTTCAGCGTCCTCAAAATGTATTTTGATGAGTTTTCAGAGGGGGAACGCGCAGACATTATTGAGGCCCTTGACTATCTTATCAAGGCTTTTCAATAGTTTACAGCAATTACGGTATGGATAGAGAAAAATATTCTTTTCCATCTATACATCTATAGTCAATCAACTTGAAAATGAGAAAAAGAAGGCGGGCTGAAAATTATTTTCGCAAGGCGGAGGAAGAATAACATAGCCGAAAGCCTACGCTGACTGACTAAACATAAGCAAAAAGGATTTTCAGCCGGCGAACTTGTTCATTTTTTAAGTTGATTGACTATATGGCAGAATAATAAAACAATACAGCTGATAAACCATAAAAAACTGATATATTCAATAATTATTTTATTGTTTTGCCTTGAAAATCCTTCGGATTGATATAACCCGGGGTTGCTGTAACCTAAGGAAACACCGCACCAAGGACAATAAAAATAATTTTTCAGACTTAAAAGTTACGTTTAGTGTCATTTTTAAGGAAAAATAACACTGACACTTCATTTTTTTTGAAAAATTATTTTTTATTTTTTAATTTGACGGTATTTCCTTAAAAATAAATATTT
>CAYLJL010000221.1:0-3538 GCA_964384005.1 uncultured Lachnospiraceae bacterium
TTTTTACATAATATTTACAGCCTTTATTTTTTTCAAGTCCGAGAGCGCTTACAGAAATAACAGGAATATTTTCATATCCGGCCTTTTTAAGAGCGCGCCTTATAAACCCTATATAATTTGTCGCGCGGCAGCCCCCGCCTGTCTGGCTCATAAGGACGGAAACATTGTCTGCGTCATATTTGCCCGAATTAATAGCCTTTAAAATCTGTCCCACAACAATAAGAGCGGGATAACAAGCGTCATTGTTTACATACCTGAGGCCAATATCAATACAATCTCTGTCAATAGCGGGCATAAGCTCAATATTGTACCCGCAGGAAGCTATCGCTTCCTTCATTATATCAAAATGAATAGGCGACATCTGAGGGCATAAAAGAGTATGAGCCTTTCTCATTTCCTTTGTAAATACAGCTCTTTGCTTTCTTTTTTCGGCTTTTTTCGCCTTAAATTTCTTTCTTCTTCTTTCTTCCATGGCGGCAAAAAGGGAACGTATTCTTATCCTTGCCGAACCAAGATTATTGACCTCGTCAATTTTAAGAAGAGTATAAATTTTGCCCGTACTTGAAAGAATATCGGCAACCTCGTCCGTAGTAACTGCGTCAAGACCACAGCCAAATGAATTAAGCTGAACGAGTTCCAAATCGTCTCTTTTTGAAACAAGTGTCGCGGCGGCATAAAGTCTTGAATGGTATGCCCATTGGTCCCGTACGTTAAGGGGGCGTTCCACCTCTGCCAGGTGCGCCACCGAATCCTCTGTCAGAACAGCGATACCATATCCGACAATCATTTCAGGGATACCGTGATTTATTTCAGGGTCGACATGATAAGGTCTTCCCGCGACGACTATACCTGTCATATTATTTTCCTCAATATATTTTAAAGTCCGTTCACCCGCGCTTTTAATGTCCTCCCTGAAATTTTCCTGTTCTTTCCACGCTTTTTCAAAGGCAGCCTTTACCTCGCCCGCGTCAATATCCGGAAATTCCTCACAGAGACGTTTTGCGAAAAACTTTTTATCGGAAAAGCTGAAGAAAGGATTTTTGAAATTAACGCCATAGGTTCTTATTTCCTCAACGTTATTTTTAATATTTTCGGGATAACTTGTAACAATCGGGCAATTATAATTATTATCCGCTGATTTTATTTCTTTTCTCTCATAGGCTATACAGGGATAAAAAATAAATTCAGCGCCGTTTTCAATAAGATATTTTATATGCCCGTGAGCGATTTTCGCCGGATAACAAGCCGATTCGCTTGGTATTGAGTCGATTCCGCTTTCATAAATGTTTCTGTCGGATTTAGGGGAAAGTAAAACCGAATATCCCAACTCGTTAAAGAAAGTAAACCAGAAAGGATAGTTTTCATACATATTCAGAACTCTCGGAATACCGACTATTCCCCTTTTAGCGTTTTCAGGATGAATTGATTTATAACCGAAAAGTCTTTTATATTTATATTCAAATAAATTCGGTATACAGCTTGAGAGAACTTCTTTTCCAAGGCCTCTCTCGCATCTGTTTCCGGAAATAAATCTCCTGCCTCCCGAAAATCTGTTAATTGTCAAAAGGCAGTTATTTCCGCACCCGCCGCATCGGGAAAGAGATGTTACAACTTCAAGCTTATTAAGTTCATCTTTTCCGAGGAGAGTTGATTTGTAATCCGGTTTAAGTTTTTCCTTAGCGATAACGGCGGCGCCGAAAGCGCCCATAAGACCGGCGATATCAGGTCTTATAGCCTCTCTTTGGGAAATCATCTCAAAAGAGCGTAGAACAGCGTCGTTATAAAAAGTTCCTCCCTGTACCACAATATTTTTACCCATATCTTCGGGATTTGTTATTTTAATAACCTTTTGAAGAGCGTTTTTAATAACGGAATAAGCAAGACCGGCGGAAATATCGGATACTTCCGTACCTTCCTTTTGCGCCTGTTTTACTCTTGAGTTCATAAAAACAGTACATCTTGAACCGAGGTCAATAGGATTTTTCGCGAAAAGAGCGATTTTAGCGAATTCTTTAACATCAAAATTCAAAGATTTAGCGAAAGTTTCAATAAAAGAACCACATCCCGCCGAGCAGGCTTCGTTTAAAAGAACATTGTCGATAACGCCGTCCTTTATTCTTATACATTTCATATCTTGTCCGCCGATATCAAGTATAAAATCCACGTCATGACGGAAGAAAGCCGCCGCTTTATAGTGCGCCACCGTTTCTATTTCTCCCAAATCGACCATAAGAGCCTCTTTTATAAGGGCCTCTCCATAACCTGTAACACAGGAATTTTTTATTGTTATACCCTCCGGCATTATCTCATAAATTTCTTTTAAGGCACTGCTTATCGTTTTAAGAGGGTTGCCTTCGTTGCTGGCGTAAAAAGAATGAAGAAGCTGTCCGTTTGAGCCTATCAGCGCGATTTTGCTCGTAGTGGAGCCGGAATCTATTCCAATAAAAGCGTCTCCCCTATAAGACTCTAAATCTCCCTTGGGAACAACCCCTTTATTATGTCTGCCTTTAAATTCCATATAATCGTCGCCGCTTTCAAAAAGCGGTTCAAGACGGTTTATTTCCATTGTCAGATGTTTTTCTTTTTTCATATTTGAAATAAGTCCGTCAAAATCAAATAATTCGCTTTTTTCAGCGGAAAACGCCGCTCCCATGGCGGCAAATAAATGAGAGTTTTCCGTTTCAATAACATTTTCGGGTTCTAAATTTAATACATCAATAAAGCGGTTTTTAAGCTCCGAAAGGAAGTGTAGAGGCCCGCCTAAAAAAGCGACGTTTCCCTTAATGGGTTTTCCGCAGGCAAGTCCGGATATAGTCTGATTAACAACCGCCTGAAAAATAGAAACCGCCAAATCTGTCTTGGCGGCGCCCTCGTTAATCAGGGGTTGGATATCGCTTTTTGCGAAAACACCGCATCTTGCCGCGATAGGATAAATGACCTTGTGTTTTTTAGCAAGTTCGTTAAGACCCTGTGCGTCCGTCTGCAAAAGAGTAGCCATCTGGTCGATAAAAGCGCCGGTTCCTCCCGCGCATATACCGTTCATTCTTTGCTCTATACCATTAGTAAAATAAATTATTTTTGCGTCCTCGCCACCAATTTCAATAGCGACGTCAGTCTTGGGAGCGATAATATCAATAACGTTCGAAACAGAAACAACCTCTTGAATAAATGGCATTCCTATCCAATTAGAAATAGAAAGACCACCTGAACCGGTAATCATGGCGTTAAACCTTATATTTCCAAGTTTTTCCTTAGCAGCTTCAATAAGAGCGATTAAAGTTTCCTGAATACTTGACAAGTGCCGTTTATACTCGGAAAAAACCATTTTTTCCTCTAAATCCAGCACAACAAGCTTTATCGTTGTTGAGCCTATATCTATACCAACCTTAAAATGTTTCATAAAAATTCTCCTTGTCGATATAAAACTTTATCTTCCTATTATAATGTATTTTTCAGCAAAATACAATAAATAATTTTTATTTTCCACGGAAATCAATTTTTGCGGCGTAGCCGAAATAAAGTTTAGGTCAAGCCTTTG
>CAYLJL010000222.1:0-1505 GCA_964384005.1 uncultured Lachnospiraceae bacterium
ATGTCATCTCTTAAAAATGTTCTGCTTATTAACCCTGAAACCGTGCAGTTTAAACAAGAGCTTGGAATTAATATGTCTTCATTAGTTCCGCAAAGCTCGGTTATATACGCAGGATCGGCTACTACCGCCAACTGGGAGGATATGCCTTCATATTCTGATGTGGCTTTTTTCAGTTCGTTTAATATAGCGCCTTTACCTGTCCAGCCGTCAACAAATAAAATATCCTTTGGATTATATTTATTAAGTAAATATTTCATCGCATTTTTGTCAATTCCTTTTCCCCTTATTATAGAAATTGAGTAATGAGCCGGGGAAATACTATATTTTTTACTGATATAATGTTTTAATAAAATACCTATGGGGATTCCCGCCCTCGCTAAAGATACCAATACAACATTCTTTCCTCTTTTTTCAATTATTTTATCGGATAATCTGCCTATAGCGAGGGCGGTGGACTTTGAATAGTTTTTAAGAGCCTCTTTATATGCCAACATATATTTTTCGCTTGGAATATATTCTATCGGAAGCATCTCACAGTAATGTTTTCCTGATTGTATTAAACGCTCCCTTTCTTCTGTTGATTGGGGTTGTATCAGTCCGCTTATGTCTTTTAATAGTATTGTTACATCTTCTTTATTATATGAGCTTTCCATATTAATTCCACCTTATTAAAATTATATTTTCATTTCCGCAGGAATTTAAAGCGTTTATTAAAGAATTAATTCCAAGATTCCCTGTATTGACAGAATCGGTAATTATTATTATTTTATCATATCGGTCTATATTATATAAATAGGTTTTTCTGTTATCGTCATACAAGCTTATTAATTCATATCTTCTATGTAAAGGGTAATTTTCATGACGACTTACTGATATAGGACTTCTTGTTGTTGAATGACATTTTACTGTATTTTTTTTATCTTCTATTTTGTGAGCGATAAAAAGAGCGGGATACATAAATTCTTCCGTTCCTATTACCAATATTTTTTTATTTGAAGGGATTTCTATTCCTGCACTTATCCTTTTCCAGAAATTTTCACAGGAATTTAAGTAATTTTCCCCTGTTGTAAGTCTTCTGGCGTCTATATAATCAGAATTTATGTTCAGTGTCTTAAAATTAATTTTTGGGGAAGATATATTTATTTTATTATATTCTCCGTCGGCGTTATATTTCTCACAAATCTGTGTGTATGCGCTATGCTCGGTTTTTACAATATAATGCAGCTTTATATTTTTGTCATTGTAAAGCTTTATCGCTTTATCATTCATTCCATTTAATAGTGATATGACGGAAAAACAAATTTTTTTTGAGTATACTTTTTCTATCAGATTTATTATGTTCAGTATTGTGTTTCCCGTAGTTACCTCATCTTCCACAAAAATAATACAATCGACTTCATTTATTATTTTGTCTATGTCGTTTTTTACTATTTTTTGTTCTGACGCATGGCTATGGACTTCTGAGAAAAATAAATATTCCACGTTTTTTATATTTTCTCTCGTTG
>CAYLJL010000222.1:1515-3535 GCA_964384005.1 uncultured Lachnospiraceae bacterium
TTCAGTTTTACCGCAAGAGCGGCTCCTATTGCTGTCGCCGTTTCCGCAAAGCCTATTAACAGCAGCTTTTTATCTTTGTAATTGTTTTCTATAATTTCAGCTGATTTTTCAAACATTTTTAAAGTGTCCGAAGGAGAAACGGGAATGTGTTTTCCCTGAAGTCTGTTTATTACAAGATATTTCCGTTTATTATTGTTTTCTCTTTTAGCGATACATACGAGTTGATTTTCCGTGTACATAAAATACCTCTTTCTTATATTATTATAAATTCGCAAAATTTTTAGCAAAAAATAATAAAATAATTTTTTGATATCAGAATTCTTATTAGGGAAACCCTGCGCAGTTCAAAAAATAAAAGTAATTTTTGAAAAATGACACGATAACGAAAATTCTAAATTTTAAAAAATATTTTCGCTATCCTTTGCGCGCTGTCTCCTTAGAGTATTACTGTGCTATAAGCTGTCGCTTGTCCGCTCAGTTCCGAATGCTTCTGAAAGCATTAGTATTTTTAATGCCCAATTTGAATGTGTTTTATATTCGTTCATCCGCTCTTTAGCTATATTGCCTGAAACAAGCGCTATCGAATCTGAATTCCAGTTTAAAATTGATTTCGCGTCATCAAGGTCGGTAACTGATACTTTGTATGCTCTGTTCACAAGAGCTATTTGATTTGGATGAATTACTGTTTTTCCTATAAATCCGCACAGCTTATCTTCTTTTAATTCATT
Organism: uncultured Lachnospiraceae bacterium; assembly: GCA_964384005.1. GTDB lineage: Bacteria > Bacillota > Clostridia > Lachnospirales > CAG-274 > MGBC114079. The sequence goes on from CAYLJL010000222.1 coordinate 2,244, forward strand.
TTTCAGACCTGTATCCCAGTTTTCGCCGCTATAGTATTCCCATACAGGTCCTGATATTATATAATCTTTTCCAAACACTGTTATTATGTCTGAAAAAATATCTGAAACTGGTTTTATGTTATGTATTGACTCAAAAGGAGTTCGTCTGAAGCCGAATATGTGACACAGGTCATTTCCTCCGACTCTTATATTTAATACATTTTCTTCTATATTGTCTAATTTTTTTTTTAGCTTATATAAAATATCGTATCTGTTTTTTAAGTTTATTATAGTCGGACTCTCTAAAATTGGCATCATATAAAATTTTTTATTTGAGATTTTGTTTATATATAAAATCTCCTCTATATATTTATCGGCATTATTAAGTGAAAATTTGGGAATGATATAACCTGTAATAATATCCTTTGAAATGTCAAAAAGCTCTGTTAGTTTTTTTATTTGTTCCGGGTTTCTCACCCTGATGAATATTTTGGGAATATAAAAAGACTTGCTTTTTGATGAAGTATGTATTGTTTTTATTGTGTCAATTAATATATTTTCGGCTTCTTCTACAAAATTATCATTTATAGTATCCTCAAGGCACAACGCGAGAGAAAATTTGTTTCCGAAGCTTTCGTTTATCAGAGAAGACGCAATAGTCCTATTATATGCGGGACAATATAAAAGAGCGCCGACACTGTAGTATAATATTGAGTTTTTCATATTTAATGCTCCTTAATTTTCTACAATTAAAAAAATCATTCTGCTTGATTATTATAACATTAATGTTAATAAAATGATAGTTATTTTTTAAATAAACACTGTGCAAAGGATAATAACAGACTGTAGAAAAAGTTAAAATTATAAAAAATATGAATTTTTTAAAGAATACAAATTCAAAAAGCGTCGCGGACTTTAATCCACAAGATGGGCTTTGCCCGGGCTGGCAGCAGAAAATCTGACTTTAGGAAATGACGTTGTCATTTCCGTAAAAGTCATAATTTTCATACAAAACAAAATCTACTTTATTGTCTATAGTCCCGTTTAAATTTTCACTGATTTTTTTATTTTTTTCAAAAAAAGTTCCTGACTTTCTATAGTCGGTCTTTCATTATATTAATACCGTTAAGAGGAAATTAATCCCACTCTTAACGGTAAGGCATTAGTAAATATTGTATGAAATCGGCAGATTAACCGATTTTAAGTTCTAAGATATCTGAATGATAGTTAGGTTTGCAAAAACGGGTGAAGAACCGTCTAATGAGGAAGTTAAAGTAATTTTATTTGTAAATAATAAGGTAAATAAGTGATCC
>CAYLJL010000223.1:0-1034 GCA_964384005.1 uncultured Lachnospiraceae bacterium
CCGCAAAGTTGAAAACGGGAAAACTGTAATACCCCCAAAAGGTTATATGGAACATATCAACTACTTTTCCGCCGTTTCTGAAAAGTCTGTCGATAAAATTTCCTGCTGCTCCAGAAGTTATCAAAATGAGAGAAATTCTTAACCATTTTGTATTTTTATTTCTTGGTATTTTTATATAATAAACTATTATAAAAATTATTACAATCAGAGTGGCCGCAAGAAAAAAAATTCTCGCACCGTCTAATATTCCCCACGCAGCGCCTGAGTTTCCCGTATAAGTCAGATAAAAAAAATTATTTATTATCTCAAGATTTCCTCCGTCATAAAAATTTAAAACGGTAAAATATTTTATTATCTGGTCAACAGCCACAAGCACTATACATGATACAACGGGCAAAATATAAAACATATTTTTTTCTCCTTTTGCATATATCCTATTTTATAATATATTCTATCGCTTTTAAAACATCTGAATTATCGACATTTTTTTCGGTATAGGCTGAACCGATTTTTTTAAGAAGCACAATATTTAGTTTATTGTTTTTTGTTTTTTTGTCTGAAAACATTTGTCTGAATATTTTATCTTTATCAAATCCTTCCGCTTTTATCGGAAGCTCAAAAAATTCAAACAGTTCTTCAGCTAAATTTAAATCGGTTTGGTTTATATATCCTTTGTCCAAAGAAAATTTTAATGCCGCTATCATTCCTATTGAAACACATTCCCCGTGAAGAAGCTCAAAATCTGAAAGAGACTCAACGGAATGACCGAAAGTATGCCCGAAATTTAAAATTTCACGAAGGCCCGATTCTTTTTCGTCTTCGGAAACGACATAAGCTTTCGCTTTACAGGAAGCGTAAATCACCTGCTTTATTTCTTCCGCCGAAAGTTCTTTTATTTTCCGCATATTATTTTTGAAGAAGTCAAGAAAATCCTTATCTATTATGTATCCGTATTTTATAGCTTCAGCCATACCGGCTGCTACCTGTTCATAGGGCAAAGTACTTAATGTTTTTATATTTATATAGACAAAATC
>CAYLJL010000223.1:1044-3532 GCA_964384005.1 uncultured Lachnospiraceae bacterium
TATTTTTATTTCCCAGAAAATCTACCCCGACTTTTCCGCCCACGCTGCTGTCAACCTGTGAAAGCAAAGTTGTAGGAATCTGAATGAATTTTATTCCCCTCATATAAGTTGCCGCGGCAAAGCCTGCCATATCGCCGACAACGCCGCCGCCCAGTGCTATTATAACGGATTTCCTGTCTAAGCCGTTTTGGACAAAAAATTTATAAAACTCACTTATTATATTAAGATTTTTGCTCTTTTCGCCCGCTTCAAAGCTGTACTCAAAAACCTCTGCGAAACATTTTCCGGCAATTTCAGAGATTGTATCAAGATAAAGTCTTTTTGTATTACTGTCTGTTATTATACAGGTTTTTTTACCTGTAAAACCGGCGTTTTCAAAAGCTTTTTCCAAATCGCTGAAATCATCTTTTATAAAAATCGGATATTCAGATTGAGATTGTTTTGTTTTTACAAAAAGCGTATCCATTTTTATGAATCCCCCCTTTTTTAATTTTTAATTGTATATTTTTCGACTATTCCTGTATATATTTACTGACGATTTTATTAAAGTTATCTTCGTTATGTTCAAGCCATTGTTCAAATGTTGTATTCTCTTTTTCAACGGTTTTTCCAAGTTCAACTATAAAATCAGGGATATCTTTTTCAAGAATTACTCCTGATATTTCTCCGAATTTTTCCTCATATCGGCGTTCGTTTCCTCCTACATGAAGAAAAAACGCGGGGTGACGAACTTTATCAATTACTTTTACTGTTCCGTGAAAGCCGATTATTCCTATCTGATGAGTTCCGCAGGAGGATGGGCAGCCTGAAATATGAATTTTTGGCAAAGTTTTATTTTTAAAGTTATGTTTTTTTGTTTCCTCAGCCAGTTTTTTTATGAGAGCCTGAGAATCTCTTAAACCTACCTGACAGATTGAATTGCCTATGCAGGCTACGGAAGTCTCAAAAATATTTTTCGCGTTATCTGTTATGACATTTGAGATTTTTTCGATTTCATCGGCAGTGCAGTTTATTACATACAATTCTTCCTCCGGTGAAATTCTGACTTCGACGTCTTTGAAATCCTTTATTGTTTCATATAAATTTATAAAGTTCTCTATTGATGGGGTGCCGCCTATAGGATGGTATCTGAAAGCATACAGCCCATCTTGTTTCTGCTTTATAACCATATCGGACTCAATATCTTTTGGTACTCCTCTTTTTGTGATTTCTTTCGGTGAAACCTCGATTTTTAAATCTTCCTCAGATTTTATTTTTTCAAGATTTTTATTATATTCTTTTATATAATTCTCAACTCCTAAAGTATCCTGCATATATCTTGTTCTTGCTTTCCATCTGTTTTCATAGTCACCGTGCTCTGTAAATGTGACTATCATTGCTTTTATATAATATAAAATATCTTCCGGCGCTGTTTTTTTGGCGACGCATACTCCCATTTTAGGATTATTTCCTAATCCTCCGGCACTGTATACGTCAAAGGTTTTATCGCTGTTTGAAACAAATCCTAAATCACGGAATGTCGCGTGAGTTTTGTTTTGAAACGAGTTTGAAAAACAAACTTTTAATTTTCTTGGAAGTTTTACCGAATTTACAAAAGAAAGAAGAAAAGAGGCCGCTTTTTGGGCATAGGGCATTACGTCAAAATTCTCGTTTACTTCTACTCCTGAAAGAGGCGAACACATAACGTTCCTCGGATAGTCTCCGCCGCCGCCGATTGTTATTATTCCGTTCTCAAAGGCGGAGTTCATAATTTCACAAAGGTCGTTTTTGCTTAAATTATGAAGCTGAATTGTTTCACAGGTGGTAAAGTGAATTTTATCTATATTGTATTTTCTGATTGTATCCACAATGTATTTGAATTTAGGTATTGTAAGAATTCCGCCTGTCATACGAAGCCTTATCATACTCGCGTTTCCGCCCCTCTGGGCATAACTTCCATATTTTCCCGAAAAACCTTTATATTCAGCTATACTGATTTCCTTATTATAAAATTGTTCGGTTTTATCATAAAAACCGGCAAGTTCGTTTTTAAATTCTTCTAAATAATTTTTCATTTGAGATTCTCCTAAATTATATTTATAATACTTATTATACCATTTATAATTTTTTTTATCAAGGAAAAGGTTGACTATATTTTAAACCAAAACCACAGGGCTTTTTACCGCACCGCACAAACTGTTCAGCGTTTTGGTTTAAACAAAATTATGAAATAATGCGGGCCGTGGGTCTTCTTTAAATAAAGAAGGTCTGATTAAGAAAATACCGACAAATTTCAGGATAAAAAAATCGGCGGAAGTGTGTTTTTTAAAATCCCGCTTTCTGCGCATTTTTTTGCAAAATTATTTTTATTTCCTTTTTGCGCGGTGTTCCCCTGAAAATATGGCGCCGGCGTAATTGACAATTATTGTTTATATATGATATTATTATATTAACGTTGAAATGTATTTACCGATGAAGGGGTGTCGTTATTTGGAATATTGGGATTTAT
>CAYLJL010000224.1:0-3511 GCA_964384005.1 uncultured Lachnospiraceae bacterium
ACTTAAAAATCAGGAACTTAAAGATTTTTATGATATTTATCCGGAAAAATTCAACAACAAAACCAACGGTATTACTCAGAGAAGATGGTTAGGACACGCTAATCCTAAGCTCGCCAAACTTATTACCGATACTATCGGGGACAAGTGGTATACCGATTTAAGCGAGCTTGATAAGCTTACTCCTTATGCCGATGATGAGAAATTCTGCGAGAAATTTATGGAAATCAAGTATCAGAACAAGGTTGAGCTTTCCAATTATTTTAAGGCTACTATGGGCATAGATGTTAATCCGGATTCTATTTTTGATATTCAGGTTAAGAGACTTCACGAATATAAACGTCAGCTTCTTAATATTCTTCATATTTTAAGCCTTTACAACAAGATTAAAGAAAATCCCGGCCTTGATATGGTTCCGAGAACATTTATTTTTGGCGCGAAGGCTGCCGCCGGATACAGAAGGGCTAAGCTTATCATCAAGCTTATAAACTCTGTTGCCGACCTTGTAAATAACGATGAGTCGATAGACGGAAAAATTAAAGTTATTTTTGCCGAGAATTACCGTGTTTCTCTGGCTGAAAAGCTTATCCCGGCGGCGGACGTAAGCGAACAGATTTCTACCGCCAGCAAAGAGGCCTCCGGTACGGGCAATATGAAATTTATGTTAAACGGAGCGCTTACTATCGGTACTCTTGACGGCGCTAACGTTGAAATAAGAGAAGAAGTTGGAGATGAAAATATATTTATTTTCGGTCTTAAATCTGACGATGTTATTAATCTCCAGAATAACGGCGGCTATAATCCATGGTTTGTTTACAATATGAATCACGACGTAAGAAAAGCTCTTATTCAGCTTATTAACGGTACTCTTGATGAGAATACGGAGCTTTTCAGAGAGCTTTACGAGGTGCTTTTAAACGGTTTTGGAGGTTCACGCGCGGACGAGTATTTTGTTTTGCAGGATTTTGAGGATTACGCAAGAGCCCAGTCTGATATCGACGAGGCTTATAAGGACAAAAAGAAATGGGCAAAAATGGCGGTTCTTAATACGGCTAAAAGCGGTAAATTCTCAAGTGACAGAACTATTAAAGAATATGCCGATGAAATATGGAAAGTTAAGCCAGTTGAGATAAAAATGTAATTTTTACGGAGGTTTGTCTGAAAACAGTTTTGAGTTATACAAAACGGGAATTCACTCAGGCTATGATAGAGAAATTATTCAAGCACCCGCCCTTTTTAAGGACGGGTGCTTGTTGTAACGTCAGTTTGTATTATAATCAGCGGGAAAAAACAACGGGAGACTCTTAATATAATATGTCTTAAACGTGAAGGCGGCGAGCCGGTTCAAGTGTTTTTCGCGCGTCAGGATATTACAGAGTCAAAAATGAGGAACTTATGAAAAATGTCGCTCTTAAAGAGATTTATAAAGCCGCGGAGACGGCAAATCAGGCAAAAAGCGACTCTTTTGATATAAATTTCGCGTCACCCCATATTCTCTCTATATTGTAAAAGTCCCTGTCCTCTTTATTAAAAAGATGGACGACTATATCGCCGAAATCCAATAAAATCCATGTTTTTGTCTGAAAACCCTCTGAATGGTTCAGGCGGAAACCCGCTTTATATAAAGCTTCTTCTACCGAATCAGCCATAGCTTTAAGCTGATTTGGGTTATTTCCGCTCGCTATTATGAAATAGTCGGACAATACAGAAACCTCATGTATGTCAAGAACGTTTATATCTTCCGCCAGTTTATCATCAAGGGCTTTATATGCCGCTTTAACGCCGTTAAATATTGTTTCGGTATGCAAAATATTTTTCCTCCTTATATATGGGAAATACCGCGGGGTTCGTTTTGTATGAAAATTATGACTTTTTGTTTTGCCGTTTACTATATTTTTGTTATTTTTGCGGTGTCTCCTATAATTTTTATAGTATGCTGTAATTATTAAACTTGTTTATCTTTAATTTATTCCGCAGATATGTGAATAGTATTTCAGGGCGGAAATACTTAGAGGGTGTATTATACGGTTTTTTTCCGTATTAAAATCTATTGTATGCTTTAACGCTATATATACTGCCTTGTCAAGGTTTTCATAAGACGCTTTTCGTATTTCCTCTATACCATTATAGGGTTTTCTGCCCGCCTCTGTCATATCAGCAAGATATATTATTTTTTCAAGAGCTGACATTTCCGCTTTTCCTGTGGTGTGGTATTTTATCGCGTTTATTATTTCAATATCCGTTATTAAATATTCTTTCCTCGCTATTTCAGCGCCGAGAAAGCTATGCGCAAGGTCAAGCTGTTTTTTTACAACATCGTCAAGCTCAACATTATATTCGGAACATAAACTTATAGTCCGCTCAAAAGAAAGGTCTTTCGCGCAGTCGTGAAGCAAAGCCGCCGTATAGGCTTTTTCAGTATTTACTCCCCATACTCCTGCGAGTTTTACCGCTTCGTCGGCAACACCCTGCGTATGGGCGAACCGTTTCGGCGTTAAAACGCTGTGGAGCTTTTGGTTTATAAATGTGAAAAAAGGCTTATCCTCAAAAGCTGTTTTGTATAACCCGAATTTCATTATATATTGTTCTACTTCGTCGGGCAAAAGGTATTTTATGGATTTTCTGGCGATTACTCTGTTTCTTATATCCGTTGAGGAAATCGCGAGGGCGGGGATTTCTATAAACATAAGATTTATTTTATAGTTATTTTCCACTGTTTTCAGATTTTCTATTAATGCTTCTTTATCATATCCCGGGCGGGTTACCGCTACGAATTTACATATTTTTAAAAGTTCCTCCGGGTCTTTCCACGTCAATATCTCATGTATGGCGTCGGCTCCTGTTATAAAAAATATTTCCGTTTCTGACTGACATATTTTTTTCAGGCTTCGTATTGTGTCTATTGTATATGTTATTCCGGGGCGGTCTATTTCTATACGGGATACGTTAAAATACGGATTGTTTGCCGTGGCGAGTACCGTCATTAAATAACGGTGTTCATCGTGTTCAACAACTTTATTGTTTTTATGGGGCGGTCTGCCCGTGGGAATAAAAAGTACCTTTTGCGCTCCGGTTTCCATGCGGACGGTTTCGGCGGCGACAAGATGTCCATAATGTATAGGGTCAAAAGTTCCTCCCATTATAGCTATTTTTTTACAGTTTTTTATATCTGAAATTTCATCTCTCATTTGTTTTCCTCTTTTAAACGTACATTGAGGGCTAAAAAATCTGAAAAATTGAGGCGCAAAATATAATTTCGGGTTTTGATTATATTTCGCGATGAAAATTTTTAAGATTTTTTACCGAAAATGTACGTATATAATTTAATATATTTATACATAAAATCTCCACGGGAAATTTATCGCTTCTTCAGCGTAATCTATATTTATTCGTTTTCCTGTTTTTATCAAGTCCGGGTTTATGGACTCTCCCTCGCATATATACAAGTTATTGCCCATAAGAGATATTTTATCAAATTCTTTTGTTATGTCAAGGGCTTTACACAGTTTTCCCG
>CAYLJL010000225.1:0-3511 GCA_964384005.1 uncultured Lachnospiraceae bacterium
CAGCCATATTTAAAACAGTAATCTGGTCGGCAAAATGCTTTTGAAGATAATCTCCCCAGCCTTCTTTGTAAATGGCATAAGCATCGTCATCAGAGCCAGCGGCAGCGGTACCCCCGACAACATAAACCATAGCGGATTTAAGGTCTTCTGTTCTGGAAACCGCCCTGTCGGAATTTTTTGAGTAAACACAAGCATAAATACCCGCTTGTCTCAAAGCCTCCACAAGCTTGCTTGTAACAATATTTGAACCAAATTTATTATAATGGGTAATATCCATAGTTCCGTCGGATTTAATATTTTGAAGTCCCTGCGTAACCCTTACGCCGTAATTCTCATACATTGTTTTAGTTATCTCAAACATATCGACACAAGCGACATTCAGTTCGTCAGCGAGCTGTAAAACCGCCTTTACATACCCGTCGTTCTCGCCGTGATGAGGAGTTATTTTTCCCTCGCTGTCAAAAAACACTCTCGCGACGGGAGTAATCAGAACCGGAGTAGCGCCAACCTTTCTCGCCGCGTCAACATACTGCTTGAGAAACCATTTGAAAGTTCCTCCGCTCTCATAGGAATAAAAAGTCTCGCTGTAGGGCATATCCGTATAAAACTCATAAATTCCCTGAGGAGTTTTCGACTTGACTCCGGGGTTTGTCGGATAAATTCCGTTTTCGTCCGGAACTCCCAGAGGGACAGAATGTTCAAGATAAGCCGGTTCGTCCGTTCTGGCGTCATTATGCCCAAACTGAATAAAAAGATAATCTCCTTTTCCGAGTTCGCTTACAGCGTCATCAAGACGTCCCTGGTTTATATATGAGCGGGTACTTCTTCCCCCCTCCGCTTTATTAATGATTTTAACGTGGTCGCTGTCAAAATAATACTGTAAATATTCTCCCCAGCCTCCTATAGTATCGTCGCTTCCATAGCTTTTAACGGTAGAATCTCCCGCTAAGCAAATTTTAATAATATCATCGTTTGTATTTTCTTTAGGAGCGGAATACTTGCTTACAGTCAGAGTTGTTTTCAGAAGAGCGTCAGAGGTGCTTTCAAAAGCGGTAAATCCGGAAATAGGATTATCATCGTTACAGCTCAAAGTCATAGCCGGCGCGTTTTCGCCCTCAATAGTAAAATAAATATTTATTTTGCCGTTTTCAATAGTCTCCCTTATAGAGAAATAAGGATTTTCCTCACCTTTTGCCTGAGGAATAATATTAGAAAGACTTTCCTCGTCGGAAGCCATAAGAACCTCTTCTTTTCTCTCCTCTTTTTTATAGAGATAAGCTTTTAATGAGTTTGTATTTGAGCCTCTTTTTAAATTAAGCCTGTAATAAGATTTATCTATTCCCTTGAAGGCTGTATAAATATTAATTGAATCATCAGAACTTATTCCCTCCTTTTGAGGGTCAAATCTCATTCTCATATTATATGATATATTCTCCCAGGGAGTTTCTTTTTCAGAGCTTTTATACACAATTAAGTTTCCGTCAGAATTCCAGAATTTATTCATATCTGAAAAATTGTCTCTAAGATACGGCTTTTTGGAATTTTTCTTATCCGATTCGACAAATCCCGTCGTTTCAGCGAAAGCGCTCTCTCCGGAATTGCCATATGTAGTAATTGTTTCCGGATAAACATAAGCCTTTATTTTATATCCGAAATCCGAATCATCAACCGTATAGCTTTTAAATTCCTCGCCTCTGCCCTGTATCAGTACAAATTCATTTCCGTCCTCATCAGCAGCGACCCATTTAATGAGAGCGTTGTCGATATCGTCATCTGACTTGAGTTCATAATTGTAATTAAGAAAAAGAGTATCTCCAACCGAAGCGGTTTCAGAATTAAGGCTTATTTCCTTAACGGTAGGGATAAAAGTCTTTTCAGCAGTAACAACGACATTGGCGTAAACCTCAAAACCGTTTTTCTCTGTTACAGCGCCAATAGTGGTCTGTCCTTCCGAAACACCTGTAACATTTCCGTTTTCGTCAACTTTGGCAATACTCTCATCACCGCTTACAAAACTTATGTTTTCATTTATTGAAGTTTTTACGGGAAGAACGAGAGCGTTAATTTTTTCCGATGAATTTTTAGGAATACTTAAAGAATATTTATCAAGAACAACTCCCAGAACCATAGGCTGACGGTCATATTCCGCAAGAGGGTTTAATGGATTCCAGCCGTCAAGTACATTAATAAGAGTATAACTTTCCGCCTGTTCCTTTGTAAGCAGTTTCACAAAATCATTTCTTACAGAAGCGAGGTCAATAGGATTTCCCTCCGAATCAACAGAGCCGTATTCCATATATCTGATTTTATTTTTAACAGTGCTGTCGTTCCATGGAACAAATCCAAGTTCGTTAAGGCAGTCAGGCATAACACACTCAATAAAAACAGTGTGAGAGCCGTAATAAGGATAAGCGTCGTCACCCTGCCACGGTCTGCCTAAATCCACAACGCTGCCAGGCTCGTTTCCATACTCCGGGTCAGCGGTCAGAGTACATTTATAAAAAACATATCCGATATTAGAAAGAGTAGTATTGGCGGCGGTATAGTGTCCTCCGTTTTCCCTGTATGTCATATGAAGATTGCAGTTTTCAAAGAAAGCGGTTCCGTCACCAAAAATATAGTCAACCGTTCCCTCAATATAACAGTCTTTTAAATAAGTTCTCGCCTCATTAAAGTCGCCAAAAACATCTTTTCCTTTCGACGCCCCTTTAAGATAAAGGGTATCCTGCCGTCCGATAAAGCGGCACCTGTCAAAAAACACCTTATCAGTCAAACTGACAAGAGCGACGGCCTGTGCCTGAGGTCTGTGAGCGTTTTCTTCTCCGATGTTATAAGAATTCTGGAAAGTAATTCCCTCCGCTTTAAATCCGACAGCGGTTTTTTCAAGGGTAACCGTGGCCGAATCCTGGGTACCCTTAGCTTTTTCCGGGTCGTCGACGTGGCCGTTGGCCTTGTCGTATGTAATCACGACGTTTTTAGCGCTTACTCCGTCGGCGGCCTTAAAAATAACATATGGGAGCTTTACGTGAATTTCCTCCTCATACACGCCCTCATCAATAAGAATAGTCAAAGGCGCGTAAGCCGTCGGTTCTTCCGTAACGGAATCAAGCGCTTCGGAAATAGAGTGAAACTTAAATTTTTCTTCTTTGCCCACCTCAATAGTAGCGGGGTGCTTTGCCTTTTTCATAGTCGTATTTTCACTATCGCCGAAAACATTGCCGACAAATAAACCGTTAATCATCAAACAAATTGATAAAACAGAACAAATTAGACCTTTTACCTTACCATGCAAAATTATTACCTCCGTTTCATAAAATATAAACCTGTAAAAATGCTGATAAAAAAATAATTTTCCATTTTAATTCAACATTTTTTATATTATACCATATAAGTCGAAATTAATCAAATAAAAACAGAGCCAATCCACGCAAATCAATTTTTGTAACAGCGAAACGTAGTTTCGCATAAAAGTTTAGGTCAAGCCTTTTCAAAGGCTTGCGGGTTTGGGCAG
>CAYLJL010000226.1:0-3473 GCA_964384005.1 uncultured Lachnospiraceae bacterium
GAGCATTCGGCTGTTAACCGAAGGGTCGTAGGTTCGAATCCTACTCGGGGAGTTTAACGGCTCGTTGGTCAAGCGGTTAAGACACGGCCCTTTCACGGCTGTAACAGGGGTTCGATTCCCCTACGAGTCACTTATTTATATATGGCGCTGTAGCCAAGAGGCTAAGGCATGGGACTGCAACTCCCCGACCCCCGGTTCAAATCCGGGCAGCGCCTTTAATTCTTGATGTTTAAGAGAAAGTATACCGAGTCGGGTATGCTTTTTTATTTTGCAGAAAGTGGGTAAACTTGAAAAAGAAAACTTTCCTTTGCAAATTGCTTCCTTTGGATTAAGTTCCGCGTCCTTTTAAAATTTTTTTAAAATTTTTTCGGATTTTTTTGACTTTTTTCTCCTTTAAATCGTCTAATAATCAGTAAGGTCTTACAAAAATAAGAAAGGAGAGTAAATATTGCGAAAACTGTTTGAACAGGAATATATAAAAATCGAAAAATCCTTGTTTTTGGTCGCGATAGGTTATCTGCATAATACTGAAGACGCTAAAGATGTTTTGCAGGAGGCCGTTATCTGTGCGTATCGGTCTTTTGACAAGCTGAAACATAAAGAATATTTTAAAACGTGGCTTACAAGAATTGTAATAAATAAAAGCAAGGATTTTTTAAAAAAGAAAAAATATACAACCGAGCTTAAAGATAATCTGAATTCTTTTTATAATATGCCTACAGATGACTTTGAGATAATGGAAGCAATATGCAGGCTTGACAGTAAAACAGCGTTGTATTTAACCCTGAGATTTTATAATGATATGACCTATGATGAAATGTCAAAACTGCTAAAGCTTCCGGCTTCCACTGTAAAGTACAGAACGGCTGATGCCCTTAAAAAACTGAAAAAAATTATGGAGGGAGATGACGTCTGATGAACTTAAATGAATTTGAGGAAAAAATTAAAGCCCACGGACAAGATGTTAAAAAATATATTACTCCCCCCTTTGATATTGAAAGAGAGGAATTGAACGATATGAAAAAATCAAGAAAAATAACTACTTCTTTTTTACTTTCCGCAGCGATTATCTGTTTGCTTGCCGTGACCGTTTTCGCGGCGTATAATTATCTGACGGCTAAACAGGTGGCGGATAAATTCGACAACCATATCCTCGCTGAAAATTTTGAGGACAGTGATATGTCCGGCGAGGTTATAACAGACGGAAAATATAAGGCCGTTATTTTGGGTATAACATCAGGAAAAAATATAAGTGAATTTGAGTCTTCCTCATGGGAAGTGTTTCCCGACAGGACATATATCGCCGCGGCTGTTGAAAAAACTGACAAAAGCGCTATGACCTATGACGATGAAATACTTGTAACCCCTCTTATAGAAGGTCTCAGACCGTGGCAGTATAATATTTTTACAATGAACGGAGGAAGACAGTCACAGATTATTGACGGCGTTCTTTATACTATTGTAGAGTTTGATAGCATTGAGTATTTTGCCGACAGACATATTTACCTTGCTATACTTGACCAGACTTTCTACAGTACGGAGGCCTATAATTATGATGAGGAAACAGGCCTTATGTCCATAAATGAAAGCTATGACGGCACAAATATACTTTTTGATTTGAAAGTTGATAAATCAAAGGCAGACCCTATAAAAGCGGCTGAATATTTAGCTAAAATTGACGCTATGCGGGAAGACGATAATTATGAGGAAGATTCAGATACAGAAGATGAGGAATATAACCGGTCGGAAGAAGCGGCTGAATATGTTGAAGTTTTCACAGATGGAGACAGCACTTTTATAATAAAAGAATATTGAGATTTTTAATGAAATATCACATAATAAGGATAGATAATAATTCTATCCTTATTTTATGTTATAAAAATTTTTGAATTTCGTGAACCTTTTTTAACTCTGTTTGCTCTTATATACAAAGGCGCCTTTTAAGGAATAGTTTTCGACTATCCGAATTATTTAAAAACGGGGGGTTATTATGTGTGAGACCGAACTTATTATAAAAATGCAAAAAGGTGATTTTTCCGCTTTTGAGGAAATTTTTCGCTTATATAAGGATAAGGCTGTCAGAACCGCTTACCTTATTACGGGAAATCGTTTCACAAGCGAGGACGTTGTTCAGGAAGCTTTTATTTTATGCTATTCTAAAATAAATACCTTGAAAAATCCCGAATTATTTAAACCATGGTTTTTTAAAATTGTGACAAGGCTTTCGTGGAAACACTCAAATTCCAATAAAAAATTTATCCCCGTTGAAAATATCTTTGAAAAGGAGGAAATATCCGAAAGTCTTGTAAAAAGTTCTTATAACTCTTTTGATAAAGAGGAATATGATGAGCTTTACCGCTGTATAAACTTGCTGGATAAAAAATCAAGAATAACAATTATTCTTTTTTACTTCAATGATTTTTCAGTAAAGGAAATAGCTGAGATTATGGGCTGTTTTCAGGGAACAGTAAAGTCGAGACTCTTTAATTCCAGAAAAAAGCTTAAACAATTCTTAAATGGATTAAAAAAGGAGTGTGAGAACGATGAAATCCTCAAATATGTCCGACCGTGATTTTGAAGAAAAGCTTACGAGAACTTTTGACTGTATTACGGAAGATATTAAAGCTTCCGACAAGATGTTTGATAATATAAAATCAGAATTAAAAGGAGGAAATACTATGAAATTCAAGTTAAAAAAATCTTATGTTATTGCCGCCGCTGTTGTTTTAAGTCTTACCGCCGCTACGGGTATTGTAGCATCGACAACCGATGTTTCAATCTGGTTCGGCTCATCAAGCAATCTTACGGCAAAAACCGAATTCCCGGATAAAGAAACTATTGAGACTGAATTCGCTTACAATTTTAAATATGTAAAAGAGTTTACAAACGGTTTTAAATTCGATAATTATAATTACTCGGATGAAAAAGGAATGGACTCAAACGGGAATATAGTTATTGAAAGCAAAGAGGCGCACTTTAATTATGTTAAAGACAGCGGCTCTGATACGGAACAGACAGTTTATTTCCACGCGGATAAAAGACCGGAATATATGTTCTCTGACAAATACTATGACAAAGCCGTTAATTACAAGGACGTTGAAATCCACTATTCCGACTATATTTACAAATGCTTCCCGCCTGATTTTGAGGAAAAAGAAGTAAACGCCGAAGACAGGGAAAAAGCCGAAAAACTTATGGCGGAGGTAAGAAAAACAAATCCTGACGCCGATGACCTTACAAAAGTTTATCCATATTTATCCGAGGAGGAAATAGAGGCATATAAGCAGAACAAGCTTATGCTTGCCTACGGAAGTCAGGAAATCGAGAGTTTTACCAATCAAAGCGTTATTTGGTATGACAACGGCATTGTTTATAATTTAATGTCAATGCATAACGAGTGGATTGAGCCTGATGAGTTTATTGATATGGCAAAACAGGTAATTGACTCAGGAGATATCGCTGACGTTGTTTCC
>CAYLJL010000227.1:0-3394 GCA_964384005.1 uncultured Lachnospiraceae bacterium
AAATCTATATTTTGTACAAAATCTTCTACATATAAGTTTTGAGAATTTCTTATCCTGAAAACAGAATAATTCATAATTTCCTCAAACGTACTTACCTCAAATAAAATACTGTCTTTCTGAAGCGCCATAATCATTTTCTTTATTTTTCCGCAGACATTGCCATATTTATTAATTAATACATTAAGTTTTGAAAAAAGCTCGTTAATAGTGTCTTCTGAATTTTCATCACACTCCCCGAACAGTAAAAAGAGTCTGTCATATTTTTCACAGTCCGATAACTGTAAAATCAAACTATCCGACCTATGCAAAAATTCCGAAACATTTTCCTGAATATTACGAATTTTTATATCCACCGTTTCCGCAATACCGAAAATAATTTCAGAAAAATCCGTTTCATAGTAGTTATTCTCGTTAGATTTCCAATAGTTGTATAAAAACTGAAATTTAGAAATAATTTTCTCAGCAAAAAAAGAAATTTCCTCGACTTCCCCCTCAATTTCAGCGATATTTCTTATTTCCTCTGAACATTCCTTCAGCTTGGCGATAAAATCCGAATTGCAATACTCAAAATGTCTTTTTAAATTTTCTGATTTTTTCTCAGCCTTTTTCAAACAAATGCGTATTTTATTTTTAAAATCCTCATTGTATTTATCTATAAATTGCTCATATACAACCGTCTCTTTAAAGCCTTTTTCCATTTCGTCAATCTGTTTTGAAAGATGCTGATAACCTTCTCTTAAATTCATAAGAACAGCCTGAACAATTACCTCGTCTTCCATATATTGAAGTTTTTTCTCAAGTACATTCGCCTGAACTTTTATAATAACTGACAAAGCTTCCATTTCCTGTTTTAAGGCTTCATAATAAAGATTAGCAACTTTTCTCGAATCAAGGTCATTAAGTCTTATAAAACAGCCTTTTACAGAAGAAAAATATAATTTATAAATATTTTCAGAATAATTTTCAACATTGAAATTATTAAAATCTGTTTTCATTTTTTCATATATTAAAATTATATCTTTTGAGAACAATTTAAAATTTTCATCAATTATTCTTTCCTTTTCTTTAACAATAGGGTTTGAATGGCTTTCCGTTCTTTCACTCACTTCGTCAAATTTATTAATTTGACACTCCAGAATATCAATAATTCCATCCGCGATTTTCTTAACATCTTCGCTTAATATTTCATTTTCCTTTAAATTATAAGTTTTAACCGCAGATTTGTAGTAACCTATGACCATTTTATAATAATCGTAAATTTTATCATTATATTTTACAAGCATACCGCCGCTGTTAAGAGCATTTAAAAAGCTCGAAAACAAAAAATCTTTTAATTCCGCAAAAAAATTTTTAAGAAAACTTTCTTTATATTCACAATTTGCCTTAAAAGTAATATTCCCTTTTTTTATAATGTCATAGTCTATAGATAAGCTCAAATTTTTTTCCTCCTGACGGAAATTTAAGAAACCACTTATTCATAGCAAAACAATAAAAGAATGAACAGACAAACTTTAATGAAATCTGATATATAAAGTAATTCTTCTATTGCTTTGCGCTAAAAACTTTTCAAATTGCTATAACGTTAAAAACAATTTTTAATTTTCTGATTAATCAGAGTTTCATTAATTAATACAATTCATCAACAGATAATTTTGTTACAATTCCGTCATTGCTCATGCTTTTCGCCGTAACCGTAAGCATATTATCCTGACCGACATTAAAAATAACCTTAACCTTTTCCTCGCCCTTAGGAGCCTGAGGTATACCTCTCAAAGATGTTCCGGCGAGACGTTTCATTCCCTCGCCATTTACAAAAATATTTGTTTCATCATCAGGCATAGTATTCTCGTAAACAACTATAGCCATACTGGTAACATTGTCGAAATTAGTAATCAGCGGTTCTTTAGCTTCAACAGTCAAACCGCCCTCCGGAATATCCTCGCCGCTTCCGACAATTTCCATAAATCTTCTTCCTGCTATCTCAAGCCCGAGAGGATGGATTGTTTTTTCTTGAACAACAGGACCTTTTACAGTAGGCATCATAATCATATTGCAGTAATACGCCGCCCCTCGTGAAATACTAAGAGCCGGACTTATTTTTGACTTAAACGGCTCCTTGTTGAATTTTTTCTGAATCTTCTCACCGACTAAAGGAATTGACGAACTTCCTCCCACAAGAAAAATCTCGTCTATATCAGAAGCTTTAAATTTAGCCGCCTCAAGAGACTTATCTATACATTCTAAGGTTTTGTCAATCAAATCTGAAACTGTTTTATCCTTAAACTTATCAAAAATTTCATCAGAGTCGTCAAGTTTATTTACTCTCGTATGATTTTCAAAGTTTTCTCTTGAAATCTCCATATTTATATTTATAATTTTAGGCTCCTGTATAAATGGCGCTAAAACAATTTTTGTGCTTTTAGCGTGAGAAAGTCTTTCCTTCGCCTGATTAGCCGCTTGTAAAAGTCTTACAAGAGCAATTTTTTTCTGCCTTTTGGAAACCCCGTCGTCCGCGTCGTTATCAAAAAGATTTATCTCGTTATTTGTAAGTTTTTTAAATTCCTCATAAATCATATCAACAATAATTTTATCAATATCGTTTCCGCCGAGATTATTGTCTCCGTATGTGCTTAAAATAGATATAACAGGCTCGTCGTTGTCATTAATTTTAATTTCAAGTATACAAGCGTCAAAAGTTCCGCCTCCGAAATCATAGACAAGAACCTTTTTATTTTTTCTTTCATTTACGGCATAGCTTATAGCGGCTGCGGCAGGTTCTAATCTCAGATAAACGCTGTCCTCGTCAAATCCTGCTAAAACGGCGGCCTCTTTTGTCATTTTTTTCTGCTTGTCCGTTGAATTTGCCGGCACCGTAATTACACATCCTGAAAACTCGCCGGCAATATTCAGTTCCTCCTGAACATATTCGTCAGCCCGCTGCTTTAAATATCCCAAAATTTCACCCGCAACCTGCTGAGGCTTAAAGTTATACTCATTATCATCCACACTTATTTTTATTTCATCATCAAGTCCTAAAAATCTTTTGATTGATAAAACTGTACTTTGAGGATAAATAACGGCAGCTTCTTTTGCCTGAAATCCAAAAATTCTCGAAAGCTTATTAGCGTCGTCGGGGTCTGATTCAAATTGAATTGCGGTAGGGAAAATATTGCTGCCCTCTATAGGTATTGCCTGAGCTTCTCCGTCCTTAAAATTATAAATACTGACAACTGAGTTCGTCGTACCAAAATCAATTCCCAGAAACAAACCTCTTTCAATATCCAGACCTAATGTTCCCATAACTAAGTTCCTCCTTTAAAGTAAATTGCATCTTAATTTTTTATTTTTTCTTATTTTTTTATTTATAATATTTTCGGCATCCTCATATCTTCCC
>CAYLJL010000228.1:0-3377 GCA_964384005.1 uncultured Lachnospiraceae bacterium
CTAAATTACAGAAAGCTTTAATGGAGCTTGTAAAAACAAAGCTTACCGCATCCCAAAGGATTCAGGTTTCTTCAAACAGAATGGAAAAAAGTGATAAGAGTATTTTTAAAGCTGTTTTGGAATCGGACTCTGAAAGAATACACAGAACTTTAAATGAGATTGATGAAAATATATTTAAAAAATGTGTCGATAAAATTATTTCCGCCAAAAAAGTTTACATCTTTGGGGGAAGAAGTTCTTTTTCTCTTGCTTCTTTTCTTCATTTTTATCTTAATCTTATGCTTAATGATGTTATGCTTATTAATTCTTACGCTTCAACGGAAATTTTTGAGCAGATTTATAAAATGGACAATAATGATTTGTTTATCGGAATAAGTTTTCCAAGGTATTCTCAACGAACTATAAGAGCTATGGAATATGCCGGAAAACAGGGTGTATCTACTATTGCCATTACGGACAGCAGAGTCTCTCCTCTTATTAAATATTCAGACATGGCTCTTACGGCAAGAAGCGATATGGTTTCTTTTGTCGACTCTCTTGTGGCACCGTTAAGTGTTATTAACGCCTTGCTTGTGGCCATCAGTGTAAACAAAAAAGACGACCTTATTAAAAATCTTGACAATCTTGAAAGAATCTGGAATGAGTATCATGTTTATACGTCAAATTCAGAGCCAAAATATATATAGGATTGATTTTTATGAAAAAAGTTGCTGTGATTGGCGGCGGCCCCGCCGGTATGATTGCCGCGGGTAATGCCGCTTTAAATGGAAATGAAGTTATTCTTTTTGAAAAAAATGAGAAACTCGGAAAAAAGCTTTATATTACGGGAAAAGGAAGATGTAATCTTACCAATGCTTCCGATTCGGAAACATTGATTAAAAATACTGTAAGTAATCCTTATTTTATGTATAGTGCTTATTATTCTTTCGGAAGCTCTCAGACAATGGAGTTTTTTGAAGGTCTGGGGCTTAAACTGAAGGTTGAGAGGGGCAGCAGAGTTTTTCCGAAGTCCGACAAATCGAGCGATGTAATTAAAGCGTTGGAAAAATTCTTAAAAAAATCAGGGGTTATGGTTAAATTAAATTCGGAAATTGACGATATTATTATTAAGGATAACAAGATTCTTGGCGTCTTGCTCAGAAATGAGAAAAAAATTTTGGCGGACAGTGTTATTGTCGCTACAGGCGGACTTTCTTATCCTATTACCGGTTCTGACGGAGCAGGATATGTTTTCGCTAAAAAATGCGGACATATTGTTTCAAAGCTTTATCCTTCTCTGGTTCCTTTAAAGGTTTCTCAAAAATGGTGCTCTGCTCTGCAGGGTCTTAGCCTTAAAAATGTTTCTATTGAAGTTAAAATAAGAGGTAAATCAATTTATAAAAATTTTGGGGAAATGATGTTTACACATTTTGGAGTGACAGGCCCTCTTATTTTAAGTGCAAGCAGATATATTACGAAAAGAATTCGGGAAAATCCTGAAATTTTTATCGACCTTAAACCGGCTCTTGACGAAAAAGAACTTGATTTGCGTATTCTGAAAGATTTTAAAAAATTTATTAACAGAACTTTTAAAAATTGCCTTAATGAGTTATTGCCACAAAAGCTGATACCTGTTATAATAGAATTGTCGAAAATTAACCCCGATAAAAAGGTTAATGAAATTACTAAGGACGAAAGAAAAAGAATTTGTTCTCTGCTTAAAAATCTTAAACTGGATGTTGTCGGAACAACGGGATTTTCGGAGGCGGTTATTACCTGCGGAGGCGTGTGTGTCGATGAAATTGACCCGAGTACCATGAAATCTAAAATTATTGACGGTTTGTCTTTTGCCGGAGAGGTTATTGATGTGGATTGCTTTACCGGAGGGTTTAATTTGCAGGTCGCTTTTTCAACAGGTTATCTGGCGGGAACAAATGTGTGAGGAGTGTGTTGAAGTTGTCTTATTGCAGTATACGAGGCGCTATTACTGTTGAGGAAAACAGCAGAGAATGTATTCTTGAAAATACAAAGATTCTTTTGAATGAGATTATAAAATCAAATAACCTTAATACGGAGGACATAATTTCTGTTATTTTTACCGCTACTAAGGATATTGACGCCGTTTATCCCGCAGTTGCCGCGAGAGAAATCGGTATCGTATCGGCAGGTCTTATGTGCGCTCAGGAAATGTATGTAAAAGACAGTCTTAAAATGTGTATAAGAATTCTTGTTAATCTGAATTATGACTTAAAACAGAAAGACGTCAGGCATATATATATGAAAGACGCTGTTAAACTTCGTCCGGATTTAGTGAAAAAAAATTTTGTGTCAATAGCTATTGACGGGCCGGCCGGCTCAGGAAAAAGCACTGTAGCTAAGGAAATTTCGAAAAATCTTGGATATATATATGTTGATACGGGGGCTATGTACCGTTCGGTTGCCCTGTATTGTTTAAACAACGGAATTGATACGAAAAATCAAAATTCTGTGGAAAATATTCTTGGCAATATAAATATCGAACTTGAATATAAAGACGGAGAACAGCAGATTTATTTAAACGGGGACAACGTTACTTTAAAGGTAAGAACCCAAGAAGTCGCGGCAGCTTCTTCTGACGTCGCCAAAATTAAAAAAGTTCGCGAGGTTCTTGTCGATATGCAGAGAAAAATCTCACAAAATAATAATATTGTTATGGATGGCAGAGATATCGGTACTTGCGTTCTGCCTGACGCAACAGTTAAAATATATATGGACGCGGACGTTTCTGAAAGAGCTAAAAGACGCTGCGGTGAACTTAAAGAAAAAGGTGTTGAGTTTGATTTTGAAAAAATTAAACAAGAAATTATAATCAGAGATGAAAATGATAAAAACAGAGTGTATTCTCCTCTGAAAATGGCAGACGACGCAATATTTTTTGATTCTACTGACAAAACTATAGAGGAAGTTAAAAAAGACGTCCTTGAAATTATTAACAGAAGGTTTTGACTATGGAGATTATTATTTCAAAATCCGCCGGTTTTTGCTTTGGTGTAAAAAGAGCTATTGAACGTGTATATAATATGGTCGGTTCAGGCATAATATATACCTACGGACCGCTTATCCATAATAAATTTGTTATTTCCGATTTAGAGAAAAATGATGTTTTTGTTATTGATAATTTTGACGAGGTTGAAAAGGGCGCCACAGTTGTTATTCGTTCTCACGGCGTTGCCGAATCAGTTTACCGGGAACTTGAGAAAAGAAATATTAAATATGTGGATTGTACCTGTCCTTTTGTAAAAAAAATTCACAATATTGTTAAGAACGCTTATAAAGACGGCAGAGAAATTATTATTGTCGGAAATTACAGACATCCTGAGGTTGCGGGAATTAACGGTTGGGCAAATAACTGCGGTCTT
>CAYLJL010000229.1:0-3372 GCA_964384005.1 uncultured Lachnospiraceae bacterium
TTAATTAACGTTTCGTCATTTTCCCATTATTACAGCGGTATGGTCTACCCTCCCGCAATGGGCTCCCCGAAAGCTCTCAACACTTTAAGGGGAGTAAACATTTTTATATGCGTGTTTATATTTTCATCGGCGTTTATATGTTTTTTTCTGTCCCTTTACATAAGAACGGTTATGCGCCAGAAAGATATGAACATTTTCGCGGTTGTTTCCTTATTGTTCTGCCTGTTCTCTACTTATCCGATAATACACAATTATTTCCCATGTCGGGGAGAAACATTTTACATAATTGAAATATGCTTAAATTACGCTCTTTACTCATTTATAATACTTCTTCAAAGCGATATATGCAAAATAAACCGATATATAAAAACAACGGCTTTTTCCGTTTCTCTCGCTGTATGTCTTATCGCCTTTATAACCGCCGTATTTTCGGAATACGCCGGAGTGGAACTGAGATACTGTGTTTCCTGTATACTTGAGGCGTATAAGTGGCTGTTCGGAATATATATAACGGCTTCAACCATTCATTCTTTTATTAAAAATGAAAAAAACAGTATTCTCCTGCTTATCGGAACTCTGTTTTTTTCGGCATCCCTTATATCCGACAGAGTTTATCCGCTTTACGAGCCTGTATACGGAAAATATTTTGTCGAAATCGGAATAATCGCTCTCGTATTCTTTCAGGGATATCTGCTATGGAAAAATATAGCTTCCTCTTACGGTTTCAGTCTTGCTTTTAAGGAACAGCAGAGACAGATGAAAAAACAAATTGAAATACATAAAAACAGTTATGAGTATATAAACAAAAATATGGAGGAAACGAAAAAAGTACGGCATGATATCCGCCAGCATATAAGAGTTATAAGCGAACTCGCCGACAACGGCGACGTGGAGGAAATAAAAAAATATGTAGGCACCCTTGAAAAAATTCAGAACGAGGACGACTTTATATTATTTTCTCAAAACTCAACCATAAACGCGCTTTTTCAGTATTACTATGGTATTTACTCAAGAAACAACATTGATTTTGAGGCGAGTTTTGAGGCTGAAGAAAATATTGATTTCACCGATACGGATATTACGATTGTTCTGGGCAATCTCCTTGAAAACGCCGCGGAAGCTTGTTTAAGGCAGACAAGCGGAGAAAGAAAAGTAAAAATCAAAGGCAAGCTTGCCCGGCAAAATTTAATTTTCAGAATTTCAAATACTTTTGACTCCGAACCCATAAAAACAAATGATGGGTTTTTATCCTTAAAAACAGGGTGTGTCGGCATAGGTCTTAAATCAGTAAATTCTATAATAAAAAAATATAACGGAATTATTGATATTGAATATAAAAATAATGTTTTTATTATATCCGCCAGTATTACAATATGATATTTCGCGAAATCTGTTTTATAGTCAATCAACTTGAAAATGAGCAAAAGGAGAGGCTGAAAAACTGCGTTTCGCTCAAAAAAAGCGCCTCTTGTTTAAAACGCGTATGAAAAATATTTTTAATATGATATAATAGCAATACGCTATGGGGGTTAAAAAAATTTCAGGAGGTAAAATTATGAATATGACGAAATTGAAAGGATTTAAGAGATTTACGTCGGCAATACTTTCAATAGCCGTAATAATATCAGCGACGTCTTTTCAGCTGACAGCGGCTTACGGGGAGGAGGAAGAGATAACCTATGCCCACACTATCGACTATGTTGTTGATTTAAGAAATATAGGCGATGAGGAAGGACAAACTCCCGCTAAGGGCGACGGCTATGAATGGGACGATGAAACGAGTACTTTGACGCTTAATAATCTGCATATGGATTTTTCAGAGTTTGAAGATATCGGAGGTATGTGGACACTGCCATACGGAATTGTTCTTCCCTCGGGCAGAGAGGAAATTACCGTTATACTCAACGGGGCAAATAAAGTGACAGACGCGTCAATTATAAATGACGTCGGGGATACGCCTAAGGTTACAATGAAAGGCGGAAGCGGCGACCGCGAAAAGGACAGCCTTGAAGTTGTCTGCACCGATGAAAACAGGTACAAGAAATTATCGGCGCTGGGATTAGGCAGAAACGCATATATTGAGGATTTAACGATGAAAATGGATTTATATTGGGGCTCGAATTTTACTAACCTTACTGTTAAAAATTCAGATGTAACTATTACAAGTGATGATAGTTCTCCTATATATTGTCTGGGGTATTTCAGGGCGTCTGACAGTAATCTTTATTTAGAAACAAAAGCATCATCAGGGTCCTCTCCTATAATGGCAAATATGGCCGCTTCCGACTATGTTCCCGAGACCGACCCTTACATATGTGACGAGCCGGTCAACATCAGTAACTGTAACGTATCGCTCATAGTGCCGCCCACTTTCGCGAGTATGTACGCAAGTGAGGGAAATATCGTTATTTCCGATTCGACCATAGACTGCGGAAACGCTTTGATAGGGCTTTATATAGGCGGGGATATAACAATTAACAATTCTGACATAAAAAACGAGTGCCTGACGGCAGATACACTGAGCGGCAAAATTAATATTGATAAATCAAGCAACATAACAGGTATTTTACGAGAGAGGGCAAGCGGAAGTCTGACGGCTTACGGCAAATATACTCAGACAAATACTAATATAATCGGCGCAGGTTATACGTTTACAGTTGATGAAAACGCCGAAATAACAATGGCGGACGGCATTTCTATGCAAGTTACGGGCGGAACGCTCATCAATAACGGTATTATAAAAGGAGACGTCGAAAAAACCTCGGGAACAATTATATGCAATAATCATTGTTTGACAGACGTTATGGATAATGAAGACGGAACGCATACAGGAAGGTGTTCGGTGTGCGGCGAAGAGAACATACAGGCAAAAGAAATAACGTTTACAGCCGGAGATAATCGTACAACGGTATATATAGCGCCGCCAAAGCTTAATAAAAATCTTATTCCGGAAATTCCGGCAGCGGAAAATATGAAATTTGAATGCTGGTCTGAAACAAAAGCAGAAAACGCCGCAGATGACGCCAAACCATTTGACTTTGAGCAGGAAGTCACAAAAGATATTACTCTTTACGCCGTATTTTCCCGTGAATTTACAGAGACAGACGAGGCGGCAATCGACCTTGTTTACAACAGGGAGATAACGGTGCCTGTTAATTTATCTGATTATGTAAAATTTGCCGACGACAGCTTTGACACAGACGGGCAGTTTGAGTTTACAGTTTCCTCCGGAGCAATTCTTTTGGACGGTCTGGAACTAAACAGCGACGGAACAATTACAGGAAAACCGACAGCTGACGTTAAAGAGGGCGGCTATACGGTTGAATTTGTGGTCACAGACAAAAATCCATATATCTCTCTCGCGGCTCTTGA
>CAYLJL010000230.1:0-3370 GCA_964384005.1 uncultured Lachnospiraceae bacterium
GGCAGAGCCCACGATTTTTAATACTCAAAGAGCATTTTTGGAGGTTTGGAACCTTTTTGCGATAGAAAAAGGTTCCAAAAAAAACTAAAAATTTCAAAAATTGATTTCCGTGCGATGTTTGGTATAAATATTGACATTTTATAAATTTTAATTTATCATTATTTTAACAGATTTAAAATTGGATACAATATATCAAAACCAGACAAGTTTTCGACCGGTATTTTTACGATGAAAAATGTTTTAAAAACTTTAAAATCTTTTAAAATTGATTTCTGTGATTTTGCTGTAAGTATTATTGACGGTTGAGGAAATATATGTTAATTTGCTGTTTTCTCAAAATTTTGCTTTTTCGGGGGAGTGTGATTTTATGGATTCGAAACATTTCAGGCGTTTATATATTTATAATGTTTGTTTTTTAAAAATACACTTGCGAAAGGAATATCAAAAAAATGGTTAATATATACAAGTCGGTTTGCGGTAAGCTTAACAAAGTTGATGAAATCACAGACGGTGTATGGGTAGATATGGTACTCCCTACAGATGAGGAGATTGAAAAAGTTTCGTCAGAATTAAATACGGACCCGGATTTTATAAAAGCGGCGCTTGACGAAGAAGAACGGTCACGTATTGAAGTCGACGACGATAACGGTCAGGTTTTAATTCTTGTGGATACTCCTTATGTAGAAATTAAAGAAGATTCTAAGCTTTATGAAACGATTCCTATTGGCATTATTCTTACGGATATGTGCATAATTACCGTTTCCCTTCAAAAGCCTTCTATTCTTGAACCTTTTCTTAAAAATGAAATAAAAACTTTCTATACTTTTAAAAAATCAAGATTTATTTTGCAGATGCTTTACAGAAACGCGGAAGTTTTTCTTGTTTGTCTTAAACAAATTGATAAGCAAAGTACGGCTATTGAGGAAAGTCTTCATAAATCTATGAAAAATAAAGAAGTTATCCAGCTTCTTACAATGGAAAAAAGCCTTGTATATATTTCCACTTCTCTTAAATCAAACGAAATTGTTATGGAGAAGCTTTTAAGATATGACTTTATAAAGAAATATCAGGATGACAAAGAACTTTTGGAGGATACGATTATTGAGAATAAACAGGCTATTGAAATGGCTAAAATTTACAGTGATATTTTGTCGGGAACAATGGACGCTTTCGCTTCCCTTATTTCCAATAATCTTGATATAGTTATGAAAAGGCTTACATCAATTACTATTGTAATGGCTATCCCTACAATTATTTCAAGCTTTTACGGTATGAACGTGCCTCTCCCGGGGATTCAGAGCCCTTTCGCTTTCTGGGGAATTTTAGCGGGCGCTATCATTATTTGCATTATTGTTGTAAAGGTTATGTCAAAAAGAAATATGTTTTAGAATTATTTTGAGTTAAGAAAACACCGCGCAAAGGATATCAAAAATAATTTTTAAAATTTAAAATTTTCGTTATCCTGTTATTTTAAAAAAAATGATACTAATACCCAAATGAGTGACGCAAAGAACTGTAAGCTTTACGACCGGCTTTTTGCGAAGCAAAAGAACTGACCCAAAGGCTTGACCTAAACTTTTATGCGAAACTCCGTTTCGCTGTTTCGAAAATTGATTTGCGTGAAAAATATAAATTTATACTTGACTTTAAAATATATATCTGGTATACTGTAATAGTTGGTATTGTATTTTATATCAATGTTCAAGTATATATTTGCTGACGTGGCACAGTAGGTAGCGCACCGCCTTGGTAAGGCGGAGGTCGGCGGTTCAAACCCGCTCGTCAGCTTTTTAAAAGCTGTTAAAAAAGTTATTGAAAACGAAATCATCATTATTTAGCTGCTAATGATGGTTTCATTTTTTTTACAGGAACTTGTTCATTTTTTCAAGTTGATTATATACCGCTAAGTGTTTGAACTATATCTGAGGCGGCGTTATTTAATCGCTATCTTGAAAAATAAAAAAAGAGCAGACAGAAGTCTACTCTTTATAAAAGTAAATTAAAAAACTAATTAAGCTTCAGCAGTTGTTTCTTCAGTGTTGTCAGTACCTTCTCCGTTAGCGTCTGTCTGGTCAGCATTTTCATCAGTTGCTTCGGTTTCGTCAACGTTACCCTCTTCACCAAGGTTTTCAACAGCGTCCGATACAGTTTCAGTTTCTTCAATAATATCCTCAGTAGTTTCCTCTACAGTATCTTCAGTAGTCTCTTCAACAGCAGCGTCAGTTGTATCTTCAACAACATTGTCGGTATCAGAACCACAGCCGATTAACATTGAGCCTACTAATAAAGTTGAAATTGCAATACCTAAAAATTTTTTCATTTTAATTTCCTCCTTAACAAATAAATAAGTAAAATACTTAAAAATCAAATAACAAAATTTGATTTGCTTTAGGGATTACCTAACCCTAATGCAGATATTCTATAATGTTTTTTGGTATATTTCAAGTAAACGATGATAAAAAGGCGTTTTTAGTGATAAAAATTGAAAATATT
Source organism: uncultured Lachnospiraceae bacterium (assembly GCA_964384005.1). Taxonomy (GTDB): domain Bacteria; phylum Bacillota; class Clostridia; order Lachnospirales; family CAG-274; genus MGBC114079. Next base: position 2,494 of record CAYLJL010000230.1, read on the forward strand.
ATGGAATTATATATATTTTTATGTTAAAATATTTATAATTCATTATATATTTTAACCGACGGAGGATGAAAATATGTATATAGCTTATTTTTCTTTTGAAAAATATAAAAGTGATGATATTTTTGATTTTTTAGAGGAATATTGTTTATTTAAAGATTTTAAATTCGTTGTTGATATATTTGATATGGAAGTTCAGTTTTTTAAAGCTTTTGAATTGAAAAAGTATCGTATTGTTTTGTTTGATATGGGAAATGATGGAAAAAAAACCATTGAAACAGCGTCGAAAATAAGAGAAATTGACAGCAACACCGCAATAATATTTTTCGCCGGAAATAAGTATTACGCTTATGACGCTTTTTTGCTTTATGCGGCGGACTATATTTTTAAACCCATTAAATTTGAAAGACTTGAACAGACTCTTGAGAGAGTTCTGAGAAATATTAATATTTCAAAAAAATATATTACCGTAAATAATAATAAAATAAATACAAAGATAAATGTTTCTACCATTACTTATATTGAGGTTATAGGAAATGTTTCCTGTATACATATTTCATCCGGAAATATTATTAAGGCATATATTACCCTTTCAGAATTGGAAAGAATGCTTTCAAGCAACCCTTTGTTTCTAAGAACCCATAAAAGTTACATAATCAATATGGAGTATGTCGGTTCAATGCAAAGAAACAGTTTTATAATGAAAAACGGAGATGTTATCGCTATAAGAAAAAATAACTGCAAGGAAATCAAAAGAACTTATCAAAGGTTTAGTCTTAGAAAACGCTGAAAGGTCACGGAAATCAATATTTGAAATTTTTAGTTTTTTTTGAACCTTTTTACGATAGAAAAAGTTTCCAAACATCCAAAAATGATCTTT
>CAYLJL010000231.1:0-973 GCA_964384005.1 uncultured Lachnospiraceae bacterium
AGGCATTATATTATAATTGTTGTGAAATGTCCTATTTGATATTGCAATTTAGGAATTTATAAGAACGTGTAAAAATAAAAAAAACTCTTTACAAATAAAAAATATGTGGTATAATATGAGTTGTGAAAAGTTTTTTATTATATTTAAAGTCGTTGATTGAAAAGAGTACCTTTTTGCGGAAGTTACAGAGAGTCGGCGGTGGTGCGAGCCGATACGGACGCTTCTGGGGAATGGGTTCATGAGATTTCGGGCGAAAATTTATTGAGTAGCTTTGAACGTGTCCTCACGTTACAGGGGTAAGGTATGATTGTATCGGATTTTTTGATGCTTTTTTGCATTTGGGTGGCTTATAGCAAGGTATCTTGTCCCAATATGGGGCAAGGTGCCTTTTTTTGTATATTTTACAGAATTTTAAGGAGTGATTTTATGAAAGAGCTTAAAGCTTACATAAGAAAATTTTCCGGTGATACGGAAACGCCTATAACTTTATTTTATAAATATGTCGGCAAAGAAAAAGGATTTATTCTTGAAAGCAGAGGAGAGGGAAAAACGAATTTTTCTTTTATGGGTAAAAATCCCGCTTCTGTCTTAAAAGGCACAGATAAGCTTTTTATCGAAGAAAACGGAAGCGTCAGGGAGGTTGAGGGGAAACTTCTCGACGGCGTAAGGGATTATATCAGGCAATTCAAGGTTGAGTGTGAGCTTGATATGGCCTTTCAAGGGGGAGCGGTTGGTGTTGTCGGTTATGACGTTATCAAACAATATGAAAAAATTCCGGATGAAAATGTTGATACTATAAAAACTCCATCTGTCCATCTTATGGTTTTTACAGAGTTTATCGTTTACGACCATTTACATGATACTATTAATCTTGTCGTTTTGGAAGAAAAAAACGATAACGGGAAAAGACGAGCGAAAGAAACCCTCGACAGAATGGAAAACGAGGTTAAATCTAAAATACCCTCTGAGCATT
>CAYLJL010000231.1:983-3363 GCA_964384005.1 uncultured Lachnospiraceae bacterium
GATATCCCCGAAACAGATAAAATCAGTTTTACATCAAATATGACTAAAGAAAAGTATATGGATATTGTGGAAAAGGCAAAAAAATATATATATGACGGAGATATTTTTCAAGTTGTCCTTTCTCAGAGACTTACCGCCAAAACAGACCAGGAACCGCTTAATCTTTACAGAAAACTGAGAGCGATTAATCCGTCTCCTTATTTATATTATTTTAATTTTGAGGATTATCAGGTCGCCGGAAGTTCTCCGGAAATGCTTGTCGAGGTAAACAAGGACAAAGTTTATACCTGCCCTATCGCCGGTACAAGAAAAAGAGGAAAGGATTTTGACGATGACCTGCGCCTTGCCAAAGAAATGCAGAACGACCCTAAGGAAAAAGCCGAACACGTTATGCTTGTTGACCTGGCGAGAAATGATATGGGGAGAATTTCCAAAATAGGCAGCGTTAAAGTAAGTAAGTTTATGAAAGTTCAGTATTATTCCCATGTTATGCACCTTGTGTCCCTTGTGGAAGGCGTTAAACGCGAAGAATATGACGCTTTTTCCGTTCTGTCTTCTTTTCTTCCCGCCGGAACCCTTTCCGGAGCGCCTAAAATCAGGGCTATGGAAATAATTGAGGAACTTGAGGAGGAAAAAAGAGGAATTTACGGGGGCGCCGCCGGATATTTCAGTTTTAACGGGAATATGGATATGTGTATCGCCATAAGGACGATGATTATTAAAGACGGCAGGGTTTATATGCAGGCGGGAGCCGGAATTGTGGCAGATTCTGTTCCCGAAATGGAATACGCCGAAAGTCACAACAAGGTAAGAGCGTTAGTTAAAACTATAGGGGGTGAGGTATGATGACAATACTTGTTGATAATTATGATTCTTTTACTTTTAATTTATATCAGTATATAGGCGAGTTCGATAAAGATATCAGAGTATTCAGAAACGACGAAATAACATCAAAAGAAATTCTTGAAATGAATCCTGACAGAGTCGTTGTTTCTCCTGGCCCCAAAACACCTATGGAAGCGGGAAATTGTATTGAGATTATTAAAAATACAGCCGGAAAAATTCCGATTTTGGGGGTTTGTCTCGGACATCAGTCTATTGCCGCGGCTTTTGGCGGTGTTGTTTCAAACGCAAAAGAATTGTTTCACGGAAAGTCGTCTATGATTTCTCATAACGGAAAAGGTATTTTTGAGGGAATAAGCAATCCTACACAGGTGGCAAGATATCATTCCCTTTCTGTTGTTCCTGAAAAATTACCCGATTGTCTTGAGGTTATCGCTGAGGTTGATGATGAGATTATGGCTTTTAAACATAAAAAATTTGATATTATCGGACTTCAGTTTCACCCTGAATCTATTTATACGCCGGAAGGAATGAAAATTATCGGAAATTTTATCGGAGGTAAATTTTAATGATTCTTGATGATATTATTGAAAGAAAAAAAATTACTCTTGAGAAAAGCGGATATCGTTTTGACGCGCTTAAAACAGCCGAAAGTATAAAGAACGACAGGGTTTCTGATTTTTACGGGGCTTTAGCCAAGGACGGTCTTTCTATTATCGGTGAAGTGAAAAAAGCGTCTCCCTCAAGAGGTGTTATTAAAGAGGATTTTAATCCTGTTGAAATAGCCAGACAATACGAAAACGCTGTTGACGCTGTCTCTGTTCTGACAGAGGAGCATTTTTTCATGGGAAGCCCCGATTACCTTACGGAAATACACAAAGAGGTAGCGCTTCCTATTCTGAGAAAGGATTTTATTATAAGTCCTTTACAGATTTTTGAGGCCAGAGAACTTGGCGCCAGCGCTGTTCTGCTGATTGCGGCGGTTTTAAAGGAAAAAAGAGTTTTAAAAGAGTTTCTGGATATTGTCCACGGCCTTAAAATGAACGCCCTTGTTGAGACTCACGACGAAAAAGAACTTGAAACGGCAATTTCGGCGGGAGCAAGAATAGTCGGTATCAACAACAGGAATTTATATGATTTCTCAGAGGATATTAATACTACTGTCAGACTTTCCAAAATGGTTCCTGACGGGGTTTTAATTGTAAGTGAAAGCAGTATCCACACACCGGAGGATATTAAAATTGTAAGAGAGGCGGGCGTTTCCGCTGTCCTTGTAGGAGAAAGCTTTATGAGATGCGATAATATTGTTAAAAAGGCGGAGGTGTTCAGAAATGCCTATGGCGGCACAAATTAAAATCTGCGGACTTAAAACCCCAGACGACGCTTTTAAGGTTAATGATTTTCAAGTTGATTATGTCGGTTTTGTTTTCGCTGAAAGCAAACGCCGTATTTCCAAGGAAGCGGCTGTTGAAATTAAAAATAATTTAAATAAAGATATTTAAATTGTCGGTGTTTTTGCTGATATGGCTGTTTCTGA
>CAYLJL010000232.1:0-3352 GCA_964384005.1 uncultured Lachnospiraceae bacterium
CGCTAAAACATTGAATAAAATATTTTTTTGTCGGACCGGAGTAATTTCGTAGTTTCGAAAGAAGTCTACTGAATAAACACATACAGGCTTTAAAGAAAATTTAATCGCTCCTGTTTCCTCCCATAGTTCTCTTTTCGCCGTATCTTCAATACTCTCCTATTTCTCTCTGTGGCCGCCGGGTATTTCAAAAGTATTGCGTTCTTTATGCTTACAAAATATATATTTTCCATTATGAACTGCTATAATCACGGCAAATCTCAATAAATCATCATCGACATCATCATAAAAATTAACAAGAGTTTCCGGATTTTTCATAACTGAGTTTCCTGCTTTCTTTTTAAATTGATTATTTCAACAGCTCCTGAGTCATCCTCTTTTAAAACAATATCGCCCATACACTTTTCGTGTGTTTGCGGCAAAGTAATATCGACATTGACAATTTTTCTATCCTTTACCAATACTTTAGCGTCTTTTGCCGTAATTGTTTTCCCGTAAATTTCGACAGAATTTTTCCAAAGAGAAAATTTACATCCCCGTTTCCAGTTTGTACAATAAAAACTTTTGCTGTTTTCAAGTATTTCTCCGTCTTCACATTTAGGGCATTTTCCAAGAATGGAAATTTTCTTCCGGCCTTTTTTCAGGGCTTTTTCCTCTTTCGGGAAGCTGACGCTTTTATCGGGCTTTTTTGATTGTTCAACAATATAATTAACATATCGTATAATACTCCCCATAAAGCGTTTATCCTCCATTTTTCCCTTAGAAATCGAGGATAGACCTTTTTCCCATTTTCCCGTAGTTTCAGGGGATTTAAGTTCAGGAGGAACCACTTCTATAAGTTTCATACCTTTATCCGTAGGGACAAGATTTTTACCTTTTCTCTGAATATAACCCACCTGTAAAAGTCTTTCGATAATTGCGGCCCTTGTTGCCGGGGTTCCAAGTCCTCCCTCTTTAAGCTGTTCTTTAAGGCTCTCATCATCGACAAATCTTCCCGCGTTTTCCATTGCCGACAAAAGCGTCGCCTCATTGTACATTTTAGGTGGAACGGTTTGTTTTTCGACAGCTTCCGCTTCTTCATTTGTGACAATATCGCCCTTTTTCACATTCGGGAGAATATCTTCCTCTTTTTTGTCGCTTTTACTCTGAATATTTAAAGCCGTCCAGCCTTTTTGAACAATAGTTGTACCTTTTGTAATAAAATTATGTAAATCAACAGTTGTAATAATTTTCGTCGTATTATAAATGTATTGCGGATAAAAAACCGCCATAAATCTTCTTACTATCAAATCAAAAACTTTAAATTCAGCGTCGCTTAAAGCCATAATATTCATTTTCACATCTGTAGGAATAATAGCGTGATGGTCAGTTATTTTAGAATTATTGATAATTCTTTTTCCAAGCGGAAGCTTTTCAAGAGTAACGATATACTCTGAAAACTCCTTATACTGTTCTGTGGCGTTTATTTTCAACAAAGTGGATTTAATTTTAGGAATCATATCGTCGGACAAATATCTGCTGTCTGTTCGTGGATAAGTAATAAGCTTTCTTTTCTCATATAAATCCTGAGCAATACTTAAAGTTTGTTTCGCTGAGAAAGAATACTTTTTATTACAATCCCGCTGAAGTTCCGTCAAATCGTATAAAAGTGGAGGAAGCTGTTTATTTTCCTTATTTTCAACAGAAGTAACCGTTCCCTGTTTTCCTTTGACTTCCTCCGCGATAGAAAAAGCTTTATCCTTGTCAAAAATTTTACTGTCATTTTCTTTCAAATCAATCCATACACTTTTATATCCGTCAAAGACAGCATTCACCTCCCAATAAGTTCGTGGCACAAATTCGTTTATTTCTTTTTGTCTTTCCGTAAGAATAGCCAGAGTAGGAGTCTGAACCCTGCCTATACTTAAAAGAGCGTCATATTTTAGAGTAAATGCTCTCGAGGCGTTTATTCCGACAAGCCAGTCCGCTTCTGAGCGGCACTTTGCTGATAAATACAAATTATCATATTCGCTGCCGTCTTTCAAATTTGCGAATCCGTCTTTTATCGCCGAATCCGTCATACTTGAAATCCAAAGCCTTTAAAATGTTTTTTACATTTAACAAGATTATAAATATATCTGAATATAAGCTCTCCTTCCCGTCCCGAGTCGGTTGCGCATACAATTTCAGAAACGTCTTCGTTGTTCATAAGCTTTTTGAGAATATTAAACTGTTTTTTTGTATCGTTAATTACTTTTGTTTTAATGCTGTCTGGAATAATAGGGAGAGACTCTACTCTCCACTTTTTAAGCTCCTTGTCATAGTCCTCAGGGTCGCAAAGTGTCACAAGGTGACCGACCGCCCAGGAAATAATATACTCGTCGGAAGACAAAAAACCGTCGCCTTTTTTATCGCATTTAAGCACTCTCGCGATATCACGACCTACAGACGGCTTTTCCGCGATAACTAAAGTTTTCATAAAAACTCCCCCAAAATATAATTATAATAAACGAAATAAATTCGTTTCAGACTGTCGAAAAACCTAAAAAGACAAAAAGATATAAATTTTCCGAGGATTAAAGTTTCAAAAGCGTCGCGGACTTTAATCCGCAGGATAGGCTTTGCCCGAGCCGTCCGCAAAGCTGCAAATTCCTTATGCGGTCGTGTACATCCATATTATTGTAAACAGCAAATTATTTTTTTTGTTCACTATAATATAGGTTCATCTGCCCCTGTGCTTTTCTTTTTTCTTACGCTGTTTCAATTCAAAGCGAAATTTTACGTCTTCCGCCCGTTTTTCCTTAGAAGATATTTTCTTTTCAATTTTAATCTGTTCCCGCTGTAGTTTCAACGCCTGCTGAGATTTCGTAGCGATTCCTGTATTTAAAGTTTGCTTATGAATCTCTCTTTGCCGTCTTTTCGGATTTTTCTTAGTTTGTTTAACGTAAACCTCAACAGAGGGGCTAAAATTCAACTGATAATAGTGTTTTAAAATAAACTCATATACCTCATAACTTTTCGGTTCCGCGCCAAAAGTTATTTTACAAACCGATAATCTGCCATCTTCAAGGCACTCAAAAATACCTACCCAGAAAGGGTCGTCAAAAAGTATTGTAAGTCCGCCTGTAACTTTGTTCATTATAATTCCTCCTTTCAGCGATTCCGATACATTATAGAAAAGAATATTTTATTTAAAATTTCAGCAAAGTGAATTTTTCTCTTTAAACGCCTAAAGCGCTGAGAAATATTGAATAAAATATTTTTTCTGTCTTCAGTTTGTTCCGGAATTGCTGTAAAATTTAATGAAACAAAGAACGGACGACCCAAGGAGGGAGGGTTACTTATATAGTCAATCAACTTGAAAAATGAATAAGTT
>CAYLJL010000233.1:0-3333 GCA_964384005.1 uncultured Lachnospiraceae bacterium
GCGTTGTTCAACGCCTCATATACAAGTCCTCCGGTCATAGAGCCGTCGCCTATTACGGAAACAACGTTATAATTCGCCCCCGCAAGGTTTCTTGCCTGCGCCATTCCCAGTGCGGCGGAAATAGATGTTGAGCTGTGACCGGTGTCAAATGAATCATAAATACTTTCTTCTGATTTAGGAAAACCGCTGAGACCGTTTTTTTTCCTGAGTGAATAAAACTTGTCTTTTCTTCCCGTCAGTATTTTATGAGTATACGACTGGTGACCGACATCCCAAATAATTTTATCATAAGAAAAATCAAAACAGTAGTGCAAAGCCAGTGTAAGCTCAACGACGCCAAGGTTAGAAGCGAGATGACCACCTGTTTTTGCTACAGAATTTATAAGAAATTCTCTTATTTCCTCTGCGATAAAATCAAGCTCGTTTTCTTTAAAATTTTTCAAGTCATCGGGAAAATTCAATTTATCCAAATATTTCATAAACATACCGCTTTCAAAATTATAATTTTTATAGACGACGTCAAGTCAATACCTGTTAACCGCGCCGGCTGTTGAAACAAAGCCGCAAATCCAGGCCGTTTACGTTCACATTATAATAAATAATGAATTATTTTGTCATTCACTGTAAATTTTTCCATAAAACCTTTGATAAACAGCTTTAACGGTATTTCAGTCCGAAAATACCGTAATATTTTCCAATCATTTTATTCTTGTAACAAGTCTTTTTACATATTCATAAAGAAATCGGCCTTTTTCGCCGAAATTATCAATAATTTCCAAAGCCTCTCCTGTTAAGTCCCGAAGGTCTTTTTCCGCTTTTTCCATTCCGGACATAGTCACATAAGTTATTTTATCGTTCTTTTCATCGCTTAACACAGGCTTTCCCAAAACCTCCGTCGTACTTGTAACATCAAGAATATCGTCTTTAATTTGAAAAGCTATTCCGACATTTTCGCCGGCATTTTCCATAAGCCTGATTTCCGCGTCTGTCATTCCGCCTATAACTCCCCCCGCTTTAAGGGCAGCCGCAATCAAAGCAGCTGTTTTGTTTTTATGAATATATAAAATCGTATCCGAATCAATTTTCTTTCCCTCGGAAATTACATCAATAACTTGTCCGCCTACCATTCCGCCTGCTCCTGCGGCGTTAGCGATATATTTCATCGCCCTTTGAAATTTTTTATCACTCTTTGAAATAACACTGTCAATCATAACTTCATACGCCATATTTAAAAGAGCGTCTCCCGCTAAAACAGCGATAGCCTCATTAAACTTTTTATGACACGTAGGAAGTCCTCTCCTGAAATCATCGTTATCCATAGCGGGCAAATCATCATGGATAAGAGAATACGTATGAATCATTTCCAATGCGCAGGCAAAGTCAGCGACGTCTTTTCGATTTCCGCCGGACATTTCACAAGCCGCGACGGCAAGAACCGGCCTCAATCTCTTCCCTCCTGCGAAAACGCTGTATCTCATAGCCTCATAAATTTTCTCGGGATATTTAACCGAAAGCAGCTCATAAAGTCTGCTGTTAATAAATTCAATATATTCGTTTAATTTATTCTGAAAAATAGTATTATTCATATTTATTCCTCTGTATAGTCAAAAGGTTCCTCATTAAAAACCTTATCCGCGTTTTCTTTAAGCAATACAATTTCCTGTTCTGTTTTTTTCAGCTGTTTTCCGCAGAAAACAGACAACTCAATCCCCTCTTTATAGAGCCTGACAGATTCCTCAAGGGTTGTTTGATTATTTTCAATATTAGAAACAATTTCCTCAAGTCTTGAGAGAGCCTGCTCAAATGTTTTTTTCTTTGGCATTAAATTCACCTTTTTCAATAATTTTACTTTTTAAATACCCATCCGCCAATCTTGTTTTTATAATATCATTTTGTGAAACAGAATTAATTGAGCTTATAGGAACATCGTCTTTATAAGCTATAGAATACCCTCTTTTTACGACATTCAAAGGAGAAACCCCCTCAAGACGCATAATAAGATTATTCAAATCAGATTCCGATTTTTCCTTTTTGAAAAGAAAAGCCTTATCTACATCCCTTAGGCAATCAGAAATTTGTTTTTTCATATCGCAGACTCTGTCAAAAGGTCTTTTAAAAAAATAAGAAGAAATAAGACTTTTAAGCTTATCTTCATAATTACGTTTTTTCATCTCAAAACAATAATTAAGTTCGTCATAGAGAGTATATACGTCATCCCTTATATCGTCAAGAGACAAAACTGCGACCTCGGCGGCGGCGGAAGGAGTCGACGCTCTGAAGTCAGCGGCAAAATCGGAGATTGTAAAATCGGTTTCGTGACCAACAGCTGAAATAACCGGAATTTTTGATTTAAAAATGGCTCTTGCCACTGATTCTTCGTTAAAACACCATAAATCCTCAATAGAACCTCCGCCTCTGCCAAGTATAATAACATCAGCGTCTTTATATCTGTTAATAAGTGATAAGCCGTCACAAATACTCTTTGCCGCCAAAGCCCCCTGAACCGCCACAGGAACAACAATTATTTTCACATTCGGATTTCTTCTTTCGGAAATTCTTATAATATCCCTTATAGCCGCTCCCACTGGGGATGTCAGAACCGCAATTTTTCGGGGAAATTTCGGAATTGGCTTTTTTCTTCCCGCGTCAAAAAGTCCCTCTTTTTCAAGCTTATCTTTAAGCTGTTCAAAAGCGGCGTATAAAGCGCCTTTTCCCGTCGGTTCCATAATTTTTGCGCAAAGCTGATACTGACCTGTTTTCTCATAAATGGAAATATAACCGTAAACGGTAACTTTCATTCCATTTTCAGGCAAAAACTTAATAGTCTGAGCATAAGACCTGTACATAACGGTATTAATAGCCGCGGACTCATCTTTAAGTGTAAAATAAAAATGTCCTGAAGTATGAGCCTTAAAGTTTGATATTTCAGCTTCAATAAAAACATCTTTAAGAAAAATATCTTTTTCAATTAAATTTTTAATATATTTATTTATCTGAGAAACAGAATATATATGCGATTTCATATTAAACTCCTTAGAGCCTGTCTAAAATCCCATTCAGCTGTATAAAACACCCGAAAACAAACAAGCTTTAATAAAATCCGAACATATCAATTTTGTCAATACGCTTAAATTTATTTACAAACTATTTATTATTTTTCCCAAAACCCCGTTTATAAAAGAAGGCGATTTGTCCGAGCTAAAGGACTTAGCAAGTTCAACAGCCTCATTTACGGCAACCTTATCGGGGATATCATCGGAATATAAAATCTCATAAACAGCAAGACGGAGAATAGCCAAATCAACCTAAGCGATACGATCTATATCCCAACCT
>CAYLJL010000234.1:0-3325 GCA_964384005.1 uncultured Lachnospiraceae bacterium
GGGATTGGACTCGCTCTCATTTTCAGGGCAAGAGCTACCACGGGAGGAAGTGATTTGGCGGCAAGCCTTATACAGCAGAAGCTTAGTCACTTTACAGTTGCTTTTATTATGCTTATTATCGACGTCGTTATTATTTTATGCGGTTTCTTTGTGTTCGGGTTTACGGCTACTATGTACGCCGCTATTTCTGTATTTATCACAAGCAAAATAATTGACGCTATTTTGGAAGGTCTTGCTTTCGCTAAGGCTGCTTTTATTATATCCGATATGTCTGAGGAAATCTGCGATATTATTTTTAAAGAACTTGAAAGAGGCGTTACATCTCTTTACGGCAGGGGTATGTTTACAAAAGACAATAAAAATGTTCTTTTATGCGTGGTATCCAAGAAAGAAATTTTTAAATTAAAAGAAATAGCTAAAAGAATTGACAGAAACGCTTTTATTATGGTGGCCGACGTCAGAGAAGTTCTGGGAGATGGGTTCTGACCGGATTTTTAGCAAATATTCCGGCGGTTATTATTAATAAATTTGAAAATAAACCTGAGAAAAGCTATGTTTTTTATAATAGTAAAACGCTGTTTTAATATATTTATCCGGATTGATTTTAGTATTATAGACAATTTAAACAAATTATTTTATTAAATTTTTATTTTTGGTTATTTTTTTTTAAAGTTTAGTTTTTATAGTCATTTAATTTGTAAAAATTCTATGGGTTATTTACTGTTTTATTAAATATTTACTAAAAAAATTTGATGAGTATACAAAATATACAAAGGTTTCTTTATTTATTTGTTAAATTAACATATGGTTTGTTTTTTCTAAATAAGGTATTATATATATGATAAATGATTTGAGTTAATATATATTTTTAATCTTGAATCTAAAATCTATATGATTTTAAGGAGGATTTTTATAAATGGCAGAGTTAAAACTTACAAAGATTATGAAAAAGTACCCCAATGGCTTTGTTGCCGTTAAAGATTTTAATTTAGACATTGCTGATAAAGAATTTATTATTTTTGTCGGTCCTTCAGGATGCGGAAAGACTACTACTCTCCGTATGATTGCCGGGCTTGAGGATATTTCCGGCGGCGAGCTTTACATAGGCGATGAACTTATGAACGATGTTCCTCCCAAAGAAAGAGATATTGCGATGGTTTTCCAGAATTACGCTCTCTATCCACATATGACAGTTTATGATAATATGGCTTTTGGTCTTAAACTCAGAAAAATGCCTAAGGACGAAATTAAAAGACGTGTTGAGGAAGCCGCTAAAATTCTTGATATCGCTCATCTCCTTGACAGAAAACCCAAGGCTCTCTCCGGCGGTCAGAGACAGCGTGTCGCTATGGGCCGTGCTATTGTCCGTGAACCTAAGGTTTTCCTTATGGACGAACCTCTCTCAAACCTTGACGCTAAACTCAGAGTTCAGATGAGAACCGAAATATCCAAGCTTCATCACAGACTTGCCACTACTTTTATTTACGTTACTCATGACCAGACAGAGGCTATGACTCTCGGTACACGTATCGTTGTTTTAAAGGACGGTATTATTCAGCAGGTTGATACTCCTCAGAATCTTTACAACAAACCTTGTAATCTCTTTGTCGCGGGATTTATCGGTTCTCCTCAGATGAACTTTATCGACAGCAAGGTTGTTAAAAGCGGTAATGAAGTATGTCTTGCTTTCGGAAATTATAAAATTAAACTTCCGGAATCAAAAGGAAAAGTTCTTATTGACCAAAGATATGAGGGAAAAGATGTTATTCTCGGTATCAGACCGGAGGATATCCACGCGGAGGAAATCTTCCTGAATTCTTCTCAGGACAGTATTGTTGAGGCTCATGTTGAAGTTACTGAGCTTCTTGGCGCGGAAGTAAACTTATATTTACTTATCGCCGGACAAAACGCGGTTGCCAAAGTCAACGCGAGATATGACGCTAATGTTGGCGACACTATCAGAGTTGCTTTAGATGTAAACAAAATTCATGTATTTGACAAAGCTACAGAACTTGCTATTGTAAATTGATGGTTGGAATTATAAAAACTCAAATGAAAAATAAGAATATAATAATTTTTTATTGAATTTTATGTTTTTATGATTTATGAATGGGAAGGTTGCGTTGAAAGCGAAGCTTTTAGCGCAGCCTTTTTTATGTATATGGTTACGGAAAATAAATTCAAAGGAGGAATTGTTATGTTAAAAAAAATTATTGCTTTAATGGGCGCGGCGGTATTTACAGCAGCTTCTTTAAATACGGTTTTCGCCGAAAATACAATATCGGTTAAGATAAATGGAAAAAATGTTGAGTTTGACCAACCGCCGACAGTTGAAAACGGAAGAACTCTTATTCCATTCAGGGCGGTTCTGGAGGAAATGGGACTTTATGTCGATTGGAATTCTGATACAAAAACCATAATTTGTACCGACGGTTATAAAACAGGCCTTCTTACAATCGGCTCCTCTGAAATGATAATAGGTGACAGCGAACAGGAAACAATCTTTGAAAGGATTTCCCTTGACGTGCCCGCTAAAATTGTGAATGGGAGAACTTTAGTTCCTATACGTGCCGTTGCCGAAAGCTTCGGCGCAGAGGTTACATGGGACGAGAACACAAAAACCGTTGAAATTAATGCGGAGAAGGAAGAACTTTATACAGAAAAATTAGAGGAGGCCGGTAATGAATTAGGCGTACTTATATTTACCATAACTCAAAACATAGATGAATTAGACGCCGAAACGACAGAAAAATTTATGAATATCGGAGATGATATGCTGGAGTATGCGGATACTGTCAAAGAATTGGCTTATACTCAGGAGAATATAGATAAGGTTACGGAGCAGTTTGAAATATATATACGGCAACTTAAAGATTTAGCGGAAGGCGCGGGTATAACGGAGGAGTCTTATTATAAGTACTAGGATTATTTCTCTTATGAAGATGACGAATTGCCGGCAGGCTATGAAGAGTCTCTTGACGCAGAGGAAAATCAGAATATGGTTTCGGAGCTTGTGAGAATATTTCAGGAGATAGTTCAATATCATGATACCCTTGACGAAAACGCAAGAGAGGAACTTGAAAGTATCGGAGATAAAGTTGTAGAGTATGTAATGGATAATGTCAACAGCGTTTATGAGTTTACAAGTCAGGAAGATGTTGATAAAATTACAGGGCAATATAAAGGAAATACCGCACAATTCAAAAATAAAAATAATTTTTGAAAATAATTGAGCGTAAGTGTTGAATTTTTCGCAGAAAAATCAACTTGAAGCGGTATTAATTTTAAAAAATTATTTTTATTACTTTATTATGCGGTGTTTCCT
>CAYLJL010000235.1:0-3310 GCA_964384005.1 uncultured Lachnospiraceae bacterium
AAGGGGCGCTATGCTTGGTGAATCTTACGAGGAAGATTATGACTATGATTATGAGGACGATGAAAGAATTGAAGAAGAACCTAAAGTGAGAAATATTGATACCGCCAAAATGTCATATTCAAGAAAAAGCAATGCCGGTTCTAAAATTGTGAATATTCATACCAATGTTCAGATGGAAGTTGTTGTTACCGCACCGAATAATCTTGAGGAAGCGGGAGAAGTATGCGATTATCTTAAAGAAAAGAAAACGGTTATTGTTAATCTTGAGAACATTGAACACGAAATCGCACAAAGAATAAGCGATTTTTTGTGCGGCGCCTGCTATGCTCTCGACGGTTCTATTCAGCTTATTTCTGATGATATATTTATTATAGGGCCGGTCAACGTAGATATTACCGGTCAATTTAAAGAAGAACTTAAAGCGAACGGTATTAAGCTGCCATATACTTCTATGTGGAGATAGTGAGGTTTTTTTATGCCTGTTATAATTTATCAAGCTTTGTATGTTTTTGTTGAAATATTGGATTATCTTATACTTGCGAGAGTTTTTTTATCGTGGATTCCTATTGGCAGGGACAATCCGGTCATTAGGTTTATATATGCCCTTACGGAACCTATTCTCGCGCCTATAAGAAATATGCTTCAGAAGTCTCCTCTGGGCGGTCCCGGAATGATTCTTGATTTTTCACCTGTTATCGCTTTTTTTTTAATTAGATTTGCTTTAGGTATCGCGGGAAAAATTTTAATGAGGTATTAGTTGTGTTTGATAAGCAAAATATTTTGAAAAATATTTCTAAGCCTGATGAAAAGCTTATTTTTTCTAAAGTTTTTGACCGGGCTTATTGCTGTATTAAAAATTTTGAGCCTTCTTTTACGGAATTTCTTGACCCATATAAGATTTCAACCTTATTATCGCTTTTAGGCAACAGTCTTGATTTTAATATATGCGTTTTTGGGGGAAGGGATAGTTGTGAAAGACAAAAAATGGCCTTCTTCCCTGATTTTATGGCGGAGGAGGACGTGGTTTTTCCGATTTCAGTTATTGAGATTACTTATAATTTAAAATTCAGTAAAAGACTTACACACAGAGATTTTCTTGGTTCTCTTATAGGTCTTGGCATTGTAAGGGGAAAAATCGGAGATATTTTAATTGAGGAGGACAAGGCTTTTGTTTTTGTAGATGATGATATCGCTGATTTTATAAATATTAATCTTTCCCGGGCTGGTAAGACTAAGGTTAAAACAAGGATTATTCTGCCGGAAGAAATAAGGGTTAATGAAAATTCTGACGAGGTTAAAAATATTACGGTGGCTTCTTTAAGAATTGACGCCGTTCTGAGCGGCGTATTTAATTTATCAAGAGGAAAGATTTCTGAACTTATTAAGGCCAAAAAGGTTTTTTTGAACCAAAGTCTTTGTGAAAGTGTCTCAAAACAGGTTTTGGAAGGTGACACGCTGACTTTGCGGGGATTTGGCAGAGCTGAGCTAATTCAGTTTATTGGAAAAACAAAAAAGGATAAGTTTTTAATAAGTGTACGCAAATTTACATAAGAAAACAACGTAAAATAAAAATAATTATAATTATAGCGGAAGTGTTGTTTTTTTTATTGAACTTTTGGCGTGTTTTTTGGTAAAGTTATTTTTATTTTTGAATTATATGGTATTTTCCTTAAATCAGTAGTTCTATAATTTTGGAGGATTGTTTATGCTTACGCCGGTTGATATAGAAACAGTTGACTTTAAAAAAGTTGCTTTGGGATATTCTCAGGATGAAGTTGACGAATTCCTTGATAAGGTTATTGTTGAGTTTGAGGTTCTTTATAAAGAAAATGTGAAGCTTAACGATAAGGTAGGTGTTCTTGAGGACGCTCTCAATTATTATAAGGATATGGAGGAAACTTTGAAAAATTCTATTGTTATGGCGGAAAAAACCGCTACGGAAACAAAGAACAACGCTAATCAAAGCGCTGAACAGATTATTAAGGGAGCGGAGCTCAAAGCGGCTGAAATTTTGCAGGACGCTAATAAAAAGCTTTATGACCTTGAATATAAAGTGCTGGGCATGAAAAACAGATATGACACTTTTAGGGCAAAGTTAAAGCTTTTGCTTAATACGGAAATTGAAATTCTGGAAAACAGCAATAAGGAAATTGAGTATGACTTGCATGACGAAGCTGTTCCCTCTGACAGTGACTATAAGGAAGAAGTATAAAAAAGCTGTCAAGAACTTTTTATAATAAAAAAGTTTTTGACAGCTTTTTTACATACATAGTGAGTTAATGTCCAAGGTAAAGCTTATCTATAGCAAAATAATATTTTTATTGTTCTGCATTGAAAGTCCCACGGATTGTTATAATCACAAAATATAAGTTTATTTCATATTATTTACTGTTTTGACATAATCTATCACTATGTTTATTGTGTTATCAATTCCTGTTTTGCCGGTATTTATAATTATGTCATAATTCTTGGGGTCTCCCCACTCGTTTCCGGTATAATAGTTATAATAATTATTTTTCTTTTTATCAGATTTAGTAATTGTAGTTTTTGCTTCTTTTTCGCTTAAATTATAAAGTTCCATAATTCTTTTTATTCTGAAGTCGTTATCAGCATGAAGGTATATCCGAGTTAAATTTTCTTCTTCTCTTAAAATATAATCTGAACAGCGACCGACTATTAAACAGGATTCTTTCTTCCCTATATCACGTATTACTTTTGATTGTATTGAAAATAATTTATCGTTTGTAAGAAGGTCATCGTTTTTGATAAACAAAGAACCCATTGGATTTGCTCCAATCGCGAGAGAATACAGAAAGCTGTTTGACGGAGCTTCGTCAGCTTTTTCGAAAATATTTTCGGAAAAACCGCTCTCTTTCGCGGCAAGGGCGATAAGTTCCTTGTTATAAAAGGATATTCCTAAAGAATCAGCTACTTTTTTGCCTATTTCACGACCGCCGCTTCCAAACTGGCGGCTTATTGTAATGATAAATTTGTTACTCATAAAATCACCTCCGAAATTTATTAAGATTTGTATTAAAGAAATACTGATTTATAACAAGCCGCAAAATCCTTAGCGCGAAACAATGACAGAATTCCATTAATATATCAGGGTTTATTAAAACTTTTCTGTTCATTATTTTATTGTTTTGCCATAAGTTTTTCTGTTTATTGTTTTGCTATAAATTAATCAATGTTTCTTTAAAATTAAAATTTTATATATTCTTATTTTAACACAAGCCTAATAAAATGAATAGATTTTTTTTATGATTTTTTGAAAACAGGCATTTTTACCAGTTGTCAATAAATTGCT
>CAYLJL010000236.1:0-3238 GCA_964384005.1 uncultured Lachnospiraceae bacterium
TTTTTGGAGGTTTGGAACCTTTTTGCGATAGAAAAAGGTTCCAAAAAACTAAAAACTTTTTGAAAATTGATTTGCGTGGAGCCAATCATAAAAGAATTTACAAAAATTTAATAAAAAAACATCACATAATTCAAAAATAAAAACAAGATTTCAGAAATCAATTCTGTACTGTATAATTTTTTTAAGCAGCGTAGCGACCTCGGCCCTTGAGCAAAAAGCCTTAGGCTGAAACCTTCCATATCCCAAATCACCCATAATACCGGCCTCGCTCACCTTATAAACATCCGAAAGCGC
This sequence comes from uncultured Lachnospiraceae bacterium, assembly GCA_964384005.1. Taxonomy (GTDB): domain Bacteria; phylum Bacillota; class Clostridia; order Lachnospirales; family CAG-274; genus MGBC114079. The sequence goes on from CAYLJL010000236.1 coordinate 295, forward strand.
CCAATCGCTTATATTCTGGATATCGGAATAGCTTTTTTGGGAATCGGAGAGTTCAAAGCCCATTTTCTCAATATATTTTGAGATAACAACTGCCGCCTGCTCTCTTGTCACATTAAGATTTACCCCGAATTCCGTTTCGCTTCTTCCTTTGATGAATCCCTGCTCATAAGCCCAGTTCACGGCATCGTAGTATCTGCTTTCGGGAGTAATGTCCGAATATTCCCGCTCCTCCTCATAGACCGGTTTCCCGGCAAGATTATAAAGCGCCTCCATAAAGTCGCCTCTTGTAACATTTTTTTCAGGGTTAAAATTATTGCCCTCCCCCGGCATAATATCAAAAGCAGACACAAATTCAATATCATCGTTGTCCCAGTGATTTTTTATATCCGAATAAGTTTTAGCCTTTCCCACGATAAGCGGAAAATCCCTGTCTGTCAATACGCTGACTTGGTTTCCCGAGAAACTGTAATCGGAGACCTCCGTAAAATAACCGCTCTCATTAAGCTGAAAAACCGCTTTTTCCTGCCCTGTATAAGGTCCATCGTAAACAGTTGTCGCCGCTACGGTATTATTATCGGGATATGTAACCTTGCCATAAATTTCTATAAGTAAATCATCTGTAATTCTCTTTATCACATCGCTTATGCTCTTTTCATCGTCCTCTGAATAATCGTTATCCTCCTCGTCTGTATTATCGTCAGCATCATTTTTGTTGATAAATCTTTTAAATAAACCCTCTCTCGGCTCATTTTCCTCTGAAGCTGTTTCCTCCGTTCCGGATAAATCACTGTCATCATTTTTATTGATAAATCTTTTAAATAAACCTTCTCTCGGCTCATCTTCTTCTGAAACAGTTTCCTCCGTAGTGCTTTCAGCTTCGCTTTCCGTTTCAACATCGTTCTTTTTAAGAAAGAAAATACCATTTGAAAGACTTTTTGAATAATTCCCCACTGAACTTCTTGAACCTGTCAAATCATTATTACTGCCTATTTCAGCTTCATTTTCCTCCGCATTATCAGAATTTTCAACAACATTTATAAAACATTTATTGCTTTGGACTGAATATCCGTCAAGACTCCTGGCGACAACAAAATATTCTCCAATATCGCTTTCGGAAACGTTATCTTTTACAAATATACCGGAAACAGCGCCGTCAATAGCCTCGCCGTTTTTATACCATTGATAGATAACGGCTTCGCCGTCGTTTCCAACAGCTTCTGTTTTTAAAATCAGAATTCCGCCTTTTGTAGCCTCATATTCATTCTGTAAATCATAAATAAAATTGATATGCTTTTCGTCATCGGTTTCAACGGTAATTTTGTATTCAATTACCGAATAATTTTTATCATCAGGTACAAACTCGGCTATGTATTCTCCCGATTCTTCAATAATTTCCTCTTCGTTTTTCCATTTAAAACTTCCGTCAATATAAACGCCGTTTCCTTCCGCCTTTCCGCCGAAAAGTCTGCTTGAGGAAATACTGTTGCCCACAATAATGTTTGTAGCATATGGGGTTTCTGTAACAACAGGCTCCGCCTTTTCGATTATAAATTCAAAATTCTTTTCAAAATACTCGTGTTCCCTGTCGTTCACTATAACCTTAGCCGTATACTTTCCCGCATTTACAGGTAGTTTGTCTAATCTTTTACCATCGCTGTAATAAATAACTTTATAATCGACCTCCGAGGAAACATCTATACCCTGCTCAAGGCAATTAAAAGTTTTTGAAAGTCCCGATACCTTTAATTCGTCAAAAGCGTCTTCTTCAGCGACTTTTGTCTTAAATTCCATAACGTCGGAAAAATTAACGTCTTCTCCCAAAACAGAAAACACTCTGCATTTATAATTTTTATTGTTTTCAAGTTTTGTCAAAGTAATCCTGTAATATTCGCCGTCTTCCTCCCTGACACATCGGGCAATATTTTTCTCCGATATGGCATCGTCAATAAGCCACCCGCTCTCAAAGCACTGCACGCCTATTTTCAAATCATCGGAATATTTCATATTCTCGGGAATTTTCACTTTAAAGGAAACGTCCGCATAATTGTCGCTTCTGAGTTCTTGGAAAACCTCAACGTCAACTCTGTTAATTGCCGAAATTTCTTCAGCCGTATAATCACCGCCGCCGTTTTTCTCAATATTGGTTATAAAAGCGGTATTTTTATTTTTAATAATAACTTTATTATCCCTATCTGGCAGAAATAAATATAATTTTCCTCCCACATCTGTTTTTGTGATAAAAGACTCTCCGTTTATATCAACCTCAACGGTTTCCGATGAGGTGATGCCGTCTACTTTTACGGAATTACAAATAAGCGCTTCATTTTCGGAGGGACTGTTTTTAACCGTCTGTTCTGTTTTTATATCCGCCGAACAATTTTTTATAATGATTTCAGAAAGCTTATTACAATCTTCGGTAGCTTTCACAACTCCGCCGAATATCCCGACATTTCCGTTGAACTCCCGAACAGTAAGCAGACCTGTTTCTCCGTAAATATCCATTCTTCCGTTATTATTAAAATTTGTTACAGTATTTAAAGAATTGTCAATAATTTTAAAATCAACATCAGAATTCCCGCCGATACTGATTCCGGAATCAGATGAGATAGAAACGCCGTTTAAAAATATTTCGGTATCAATGTTTTCATCAATATATACTCCGTATTGGGAAGTATTTCCAACGAGCATAACTCTTATCCCGTCGTGAAGAAAAGTCTCGTTTTCATTCTGGCAGACAGTAATTCCCATACCGCTTGTATTTTCAATTCTGATATCGCCTGAAGACACATCGAAAACAACATAAGGGATTTTAGAAGAATTAAAATCAATAGCCGAACCTGAAGTATTAACGTCTGTGACGTCCTCAAAATTAACCGCGGAAAAATCCTCTTTTGAGTCAATACTTTTAAATTTAAGCTTAAAATCAACAGAGCCGCTTTTTATA
>CAYLJL010000237.1:0-132 GCA_964384005.1 uncultured Lachnospiraceae bacterium
ATTCTTCAAAAAATTCATATTTTTTTATAATTTTAACTTTTTCGACAGCCTGAAACTTTTAAAAAAGTTTAAATGTTTTTTTGATTTTGCCGATACAGCTATTGACGGCGCAAGATGAAAAACAAAAAAACC
>CAYLJL010000237.1:232-3231 GCA_964384005.1 uncultured Lachnospiraceae bacterium
GAAAAAAGTGTTAAGTATTTTTTCGACCACGCCGATATAATTACTGACGGCGTAAAGATGAAAAACAAAAAAACCGAAAAAAGTGTTAAGTATTTTTTCGACCACGCCGATATAATTACTGACGGCGTAAGTTAAAAAACAAAAATCCGAAAAAAGTGTTAAGTATTTTTTCGACCACGCCGATATAGTTATTGACGGCGCAAAGATAAAAAATAAAAAATCTGAAAAAAAGTGTTAAGTATTTTTCCGATTACGCCGATATAATTATCAAGAAGGTAAAAGAATTTGTCCTATGTCCGCGAAGGGCGGAAAAGAATGAAAACATATTATTGAATATTTTCCTGTTTTATGATGGGGTGATAATATTGAAAAAATTTTTAGTGCTTTTAGTTACTGTTTTAAGTACCACTTGTTTTTATACGTTCTCTTATGGAGAGGACGAGATGGTTGTTATTGAGTCAGAATGCGGTGTCGTTAAGACGGGCGGAGAACTCAGACTTACTCCGTACAGGAATTTTAACGGCGAAGGGCAAATCACAAGCGACGATATTATCGCGGAAAACTTAGAGGATACTCCTCAGCCTGTTTATATCACGCTTATAAGCACAAACGACTCAACTATATCTCTGAAAGACATATCTGTTCTGCAAAATGATTTCGGAGAAGAAAAAGCCGCTTTCGCTCATTTTGTAAATACCAAAACGGGAGAGAAAACTCTCCTTTGCAATATAGGTGAAACAATACAGGCGGGGACTCTTGACGCGGGAGAAACAGTTATCTTTAAAATCCGCGGGGAGCTTAACGTAAACGCCGACTGGATTGAGGGCGACAGCCTTTCAATGAATATTGATATCAGAGTCGGAGAAGACAGCGCAGAAACAGAGTCTGAATCAACAGAAGCCGAAACAGAAGCAAGTACGGAGACGGAAAGCGGAGAAGACGTCAGCGCCGACGACAGCGCAAAGACTGAAGCGGATTCATCAGAAGAAAACAAAGAAGATGATTCCGACAGGTCGGGCGGAGGAAGTTCTCAGAAAAGCGAAGCTTTAAAAGAGGACGACGGCATAGACGACAGAGAGGACGAAGCGTCCGACAAGGATTCAGAGGATACCAACGAGGCTGAAGAAAGCGAAAAACCGGAGGAATCCGACATTGATGAAAATGAGTCCGCTGAAAATCCCGAAAATGAAGAGGACGGTCAGGACGCGGCAGAGGACACAGACGGCTCAGACGACTTGGGCAACGACGATTTTTATGACGAGCCTGACGATTCGGGCAACGACGACTTTTATGACGAGCCTGACGACTCGGAGGATTGGGGTTCAGACGATGACAATTAATAGAACAGGAGTTTTTAAAATATGAGTGAAAATAAATCCAACAAGGGTATTATAATTGCGTTGATTGCCGTTATTGTGGTATTGATTATAGGGGGCGCGGGTTTCTTTGTATATTATGAGTTTTTTAGAGAAGAAGAACAGTCTCAGCAACAGGGAATTGTTGAGGAGCCAAATATGTTCTTCAATGATGAAGACGCAGAGGAATACATGAAAGATAAAGTCAGTTCGATACTTGTAAGCATGAGTTCAAGAATGACCACACGTAAGACAGAGGACGGCAAAATAATGATTGTTGCAGGAATTGATAATAAGAATGATTTTCAGTGTAAAATGGATTTTGAGATTAACGGAGAGCTTATAGCAGAAACCGGACTTGTACAGCCGGGAGCAAGCGTTCCCGAGGTAGAACTAAAAAAAGATTTGGAACCCGGAACATATGAGGTAAACGTTATTTTTACAGCAATCAGCACTGAAGATAATCAAACATCTTTAGGGGCAGTAGGAAGTGCCGTTGACCTTATAGTTAAATAGGTAAAAACATATCGTATCGTTATGGTATGAGTATGTTATTTATAAATAAAACTATTAAAAATTTAATTCAAGGAGGAATTACTATGAAAAGAAAAATTAAAAGAGTAGCAGGTATCGTTATGGCAGCTGCTATGGTAGCAAGCAGCGCAACAAGCATTTTCGCATTGGAAGGCGGAAAGATTGGAGGAAGTATAGCAGCAGGTGATTTGAAAATTGATGTTTCTATACCAACAGGAACTTTAGCAATTAAACCATATGCCGCTCCACAGATTTTCGCACAGGGTTTAATAGAAAATAAATCAACAGCAACTACTTCAAAATATGATGTAACTTTAGTAGGTTATACTGCTGTAGGAGTAAGCAAATCAGATGATGATATAAAATTTGTTGCGTCTTTAACTGCCAACGGTACAGATAAAGAAGTTGCAGCTAAAATTTATGTAGGTGCTGCAGCTGCTGCAAAAACAGACCCAGCTTCTACGTCAGGAGATGATGTTAAGACATGGGCAACCGGTTTGAGTGGTATCACTCAGGCTATTGATACAGCATCAGATGAAAATTATACAAACAGCGAAAGCGAATATACTAAGATTGCTTCTCCATCAAAGGTTACATTGACTGAGGCTAACGTAGTTGCTGACGTTGCTGTTTATGGCACAATGAATGTAGACGGTACTTGGACAGCAGGCGATACTATCACTGTTACACCAGTATGGAAGATTGCTCCTGTTGTATCCTAATTTAAAAGTAATTAGTTTTACTTAACAAGAAAGACCTCAAACTAAAAATTTCAATAAAAGACGGAGCCGAGAAACTCGGCTCTGTTTTTTTGTTGGATTGATATAATTTCGTAGTTTCGAAAGAAGTCTATTCCTGATTTTTATCGTCATTTTCTGATTTATTATCAATAATAACGGAGTTTAAAACTTCTATTGTATCATTTACAAGACCATGTTCAAGCAATTTTCTTAATGACAGCGCCCATGCGGATAATTCGTCTTTATTCATAAACATACCTCCTATTGTTCATTAGACTTCTTTCGAAACTTCATATTGATACAAATGTTGTTAGAAAAAAAATATTTTCTACAATGTTTCTTAACGCTTTCGGCGTTTAAAAAGCAAAAC
>CAYLJL010000238.1:0-3231 GCA_964384005.1 uncultured Lachnospiraceae bacterium
CTATGATTTTATTCAGTGTTATTACAGAGAATGTGTTTGGCGGCGAAGCGATTATTCTTATGTTTGCTATTGGATTTTTGGCTTATTATCAGCATATACCTAATATAAAAAGACTCATTAAAGGTGAGGAAAACAAATTCAGTATTAAAAAAAATAAGTAGGAGGTATTGCTATGAGTAAAGTTTCCGTAATTGGTTCCGGAAGCTGGGGGACAGCTCTCGCGGTTCTTTTGAGCAATAACGGCCATGAGGTTGTTTTATGGTCAAGAATTAAAGAAAAAGCTGAAAAAATCGCTAAGGACAGGGAAAATAAAGAATATTTGCCGGGGATTATTCTTTCGGATAATATAAAAGTTACTTATATAGATGACGATGTTAAAAATTCGGATATAATTCTTCTTTCAGTTCCCTCAAAAGCAATCAGGGAAACAGCAAAACGTTTTTTGAATTGTTTTTCGGAAAATCAGATTATCGTAAATGTCGCAAAGGGAATTGAGGAAGGCTCTCTCCTCAGATTATCTCAGATTATTGAAGAAGTTGTTCCTTTTTGCAGGGTTGCCGTTCTTTCTGGACCAAGTCACGCCGAAGAAGTCGGCAAAGGCATGGTTACAGCTTGTGTTGCCGCCTCTGAGAGCATTGAGGTTGCGGAGGCGGTTCAGAAAATATTTATGAGTCCTGTTTTCAGAGTTTATACAAATACAGATATTATAGGCGTTGAGATAGGCGGAGCTTTGAAAAATCTTATAGCCTTAGCGGCGGGAATTTCCGACGGCGTCGGTTTTGGAGATAATTCAAAGGCGGCACTTATGACAAGAGGGATTGTTGAGGTGTCAAGGCTTGGTGTCGCTATGGGAGGAAAAGCTGAAACTTTTTCGGGACTTTCAGGAATTGGTGACCTTATTGTTACCTGTACCAGCAGGCACAGCCGAAACAGAATGGCGGGTGTGCTGCTTGGAAAGGGAAAATCTCTTGAAGATACACTTAAAGAAGTACATATGGTTGTCGAGGGTGTTAATACGGCCAAGGCGGCTTATGATTTGTCTGTTAAATATAATGTCAATATGCCTATTACAAAGGAAATTTATGACGTTTTGTTTTTCGGACAGGATACAAAACAGGCGGTTGTTAATCTTATGACAAGAGATAAAACCGCCGAATACAATTTTATTAATTGATTTGGGAGGTATTTAATGATGTACAAAGATGTTAAAGGTAAATGGGTTGCGGATTTAGGAAACGGAAATTATAAAAATCCTATTTTGTTTGCCGATTATTCAGACCCGGATGTTATTCGTGTCGGCGATGATTTTTTTATGGTTTCATCTTCCTTTACATATTTTCCGGGAATGCCTGTTTTACACTCAAAAGACCTTGTGAATTGGAAAATTATCAGCCACGCTGTTGAAAAAATGCCTTTTGAACGATATGATAAACCTCAGCACGGAAAAGGTATATGGGCGCCGAGTATCAGATTTCATGACGGTAAGTTCTATGTTTATTTCGGCGACCCTGACCTTGGCATTTTTATGGCGAATACTTCCGACCCTTTTGGAAAATGGAATGACGTTGTTTGCGTTAAAGAAGCTTATGGCTGGATTGACCCATGTCCTATCTGGGATGACGACGGAAAGGCGTACCTTGTTCACGCTTTCGCGAAAAGCCGCTGCGGATTTAAAAGCCGTCTTGCCGTGAGTGAGATGCTGCCTGATGGAAGCAAGCTTATTGGCGAGGATATTATGGTTTTTGACGGAAGAATTAATCATCCTACTATTGAAGGCCCTAAATTCTATAAAAAAGACGGATTATATTATATTCTTGCTCCCGCGGGAGGGGTAAGAACAGGCTGGCAGATGGCGGCACGCTCTGAAAATATTTATGGGCCTTATGAGCATAAAATTATTATGCATCAGGGCGATTCTCCTATTAACGGCCCTCATCAGGGCGGTCTTGTTGACCTTGACAACGGAGAAAGCTGGTTTATTCATTTTCAGGATATAAACGCTTACGGTCGTGTAGCTCATTTACAGCCTGCTAAATGGGTTGACGGGTGGCCTTTTGTCGGTGTTGACACAAACAATGATTTTGTCGGCGAGCCTGTCCTTGAATATAAAAAACCCGCGGTGAATTGCGAAACTCAGATTTGTACGCCGGCTACTTCTGATGATTTTAATGAAAAAGAGCTTGGTCTTCAGTGGCAATGGCAGGCTCACGAAAATAAAAAATTCTATGAGCTCGACGGAAATGTCCTTAAATTGTTTGCTATGCCTGTCACAGACGAGAACGGCGGAGAGGGTTTTGTTTCCGACGCCGCTAATCTTCTTTCACAGCTTATTCAGGCTCCTAATTTTGAGGCTGTTACAAAGGTTAAATTAAATCTTTCAGAGGAAGGCGATACGGCAGGGCTTACTGTTACGGGCGGAAATTATTATTGTATCAGAGTTGAAAATCAAGACGGAAAGTTTATTATTAAACAGACAAACTATGAGCATAGTTATCCTGAACACAAAGAAAATGTCACAGAAACAAAAGAAATTGAAAAGGTTTCTGAAATTTATTTTAAAGCTGTTATGGAATACAATGCTCAGACTGATTTTTATTACAGCTTTGATGGTATCAAGTATGAAAAACTTGGAGAAAGGGTAGAATATATTGTATCAAGAAAAAGTTGGGTAGGTGGAAGAATAGGTTTGTTTTGTATGAATAATAAAGGTAAAGAAAGCAGCGGTTTTGCTGAGTTTGAATATATTGACATTAAATAATTTTATGGTAAAATAATAAAATACTGATTATTTTATAGCGAAACAATAAAAGAATGAACAGAAAAGTTTTAATAAACTCTTATATATTAAGTCAATTCTTTTATTGTTTCCTATTAAAGATTTTGCGACTTGATATAGATTGATACAAGGAAAACGCTGTTCGCTTTAAAATTATATATTATAACAATCCACAGGATTTTAAAAGCAAAACAATAAAATAATTGTTGAATACATCAGTTTTTTTATGGTTTGTTAATTGTATTATTTTATTGTTTTGCTATAGGTGATTTTTAATCGCCGAATATACACGGAAATCAATTTTTGAAATTTTTAGTTTTTTTGGGAACCTTTCCTATCGCAAAAAGGCTGGCCGAAAAGCTGCGCTTTGCTGCCAAGCCTTCCAGTCAAGGTTCCAAATCTCCAAAAATGCTCTTTGAGTATTAAAAATCGTGGGCTCTGCCCACACCCGCAAG